>NZ_JAYAZJ010000087.1:0-12756 GCF_037273965.1 Claveliimonas sp.
AAACCGATAAACTGATTTCGAGTCAGCCCCGTTACGGCCACTTCGGTACGTCTCCTCGTTCATGCTGTCAGGTCAGGGAATGCATTCTCTGGCATAACAGCAGGAATATTATAACACGTCTGGACGGATTGGAAAAGGGAGAAAATCTATTTTTTCTTCCTGAAAAAAGAAAAGCGTGACCGCCGTTCTTCCTCACCGATTGCCAGGAGTTCGTCGTACGCCCGGCGCATTTCCCGTTCTCGTTTTTCCCGGACATGTTTTGGAGGGATATTGGCATATTTGGGATAATGCTCTTCCTCCTCTTCGTTTTTTTCCTGCTTAGGAGCAGAGTCCGGCAGGCGGAACTTTTTACGGCATGTATCGCAAAGAGCATAGCCTGGAGACTTTTTGCTCATCCTTAAGGGATTTCCACATTTTGGACAATTCATTTTCAAAACCTCCTCACGGAAAACAGTATAGCACAAGTTGGAAAGATTTTCACAAAAGAAACATAAATTACTGGTATACTGTACTTGAAGGTAAGTGGGCTCTTTTGGATTTCTATACGGTGAATAGAGAAATCCGGTTGCAATTACCTGAAATATTGCAGATAATAGATAATAACAGAGGAGGTGGCTTTTGTGGATCAGATAAAAGTTTTAGTAGTGGATGATGAAAGCCGTATGCGCAAGCTTGTCCGGGATTTCCTTGAGCGGGAAGGATATAAGGTCCTGGAGGCAGGCGACGGTATAGAGGCTATGGATATATTTTATGAAAATAAGGATGTCTGTCTTATTATTTTGGATGTTATGATGCCGAAGATGGATGGCTGGCAGGTGTGCAGAGAGATACGGCAGTCTTCTAAAGTACCGATCATTATGCTCACGGCACGTTCTGAAGAAAGAGATGAACTCCAGGGCTTTGATCTGGGAGTAGACGAGTATATATCAAAACCTTTCAGCCCGAAGATCCTGGTTGCCCGTGTAGAAGCAATTCTTAGACGTACCTGCAGCGCGGCAGAGGAAGATGCATTGGAAGCAGGCGGGATCCGGGTTGATAAGACAGCCCATATTGTCACCATAGATGGAGAGAATGTGGACTTAAGCTATAAGGAATTTGAGCTTCTTGCCTATTTCATGGAGAATAAAGGAGTGGCTCTTTCCAGAGAAAAGATTTTGAACAATGTTTGGGATTACGATTATTTTGGAGATGCCAGAACCATAGATACTCATGTAAAGAAGCTTAGAAGCAAGCTGGGAGACAAAGTAGATTATATTAAGACTGTGTGGGGCATGGGATATAAATTCGAGGTGGACTAGATGAAATATTCAATTCGCAAGCAGATGATAGGGATTTTTGTGGGCCTTATTGTCTGTATGATAATCGGTCTTTTTATTATCAATGCTTTTTTCCTGCAGCCCTATTATGTAGAAAACAAAAAAGAAAGCTTTGTTAAAATGTACGATGATATCGGAAAAGTTATGGACGATGGGAATATCCAGAATGATTCTGTCAGGAACACATTGGCCTATACAGCGGAACGATATAATTTTTCCTATATGGTATATAATTTTGCGGAGCGTCAGGGCTATTCCAATGTCAGGGATACAGAAAAACTGCTGCAGCAGCTGACAGGAGTTCTTCTGAATCAGCCGGGAAGCCAGATGCTGGAGAAGACGGACTCTTATCAGATCATACGATTCAATGATGTGGACAGCGGTTCAGAGTACCTGGCTCTCTGGGGAGAAATGGGAAACGGATATAATATTTTCATCCGGAGCCCTATTGAAAGTATTAGGGAAAGCATTATGCTCTTTGACCGTTTTCTTCTTTTAGTGGGGACAAGCGTGATTGTGGCAGGCATTCTATTTGTGTGGTACTTTTCGAGAAGGCTGACAGAGCCCTTGATGGAACTTACCGCACTGTCGGTCAGGATGGCGGACCTTGATTTTGATGCCAAATATACAAGCGGCGGTAAAAATGAGATCGGTGTTCTGGGAGAGAATTTTAATGTGATGTCACAGAAGCTGGAAGAGGCGGTTTCTGAATTGAAAAGCGCCAATTACCGTCTGCAGCAGGATATCGAAAAAAAGGAAAAGCTGGAGAAAATGAGAACAGATTTCATGGGAAATGTTTCCCATGAGCTTAAAACCCCGATTGCCCTTATACAAGGATATGCGGAAGGGCTGAAGGAAGGGGTCAGTGATGATCCGGAGAGCATGCAGTTTTATTGTGATGTAATCATAGACGAAGCAGACAAAATGAATCAGATGGTAAAAAATCTCATGACATTGAATCAGCTGGAGTTTGGAGATCAGGATATCCAGTTTGAGAGATTTGATCTGACAGAGCTTATTAAAGGCGTGCTGCAAAGTATGGAAATACTGATCCAGCAAAAGGATGCGAAGATCCAGTTCAGAACCAAGGAGCCGGTCTATGTATGGGCGGATGAATTTAAGGCGGAGCAGGTGCTTCGTAATTACGTCAATAATGCGCTCAACCACCTGGATGGGGATAAGGTGATTGATATAAAAATTCTCTGTCATGATGAGAAGGCAAAAGTAACGGTATTCAATACAGGCATTCCGATTCCGGAAGATGATCTTCCCCATATATGGGAGAAATTTTATAAAGTGGACAAGGCTCATACAAGAGAATATGGCGGAAATGGTATAGGGCTTTCTATTGTAAAAGCGATCATGGATTCCTTTCATCAGGAATACGGAGTCAATAATTATGATAATGGCGTGGAGTTTTGGTTTGAGCTGGACAGAAAATAACCGGTGCAGTCATAGCATGCTTATACAGCGCCGGAAATAGAAAGGACAGGAAAGAGAATGATAGCGATAATTGATTATGATGCGGGGAATATCAGAAGTGTGGAAAAAGCGCTGAACTTCCTTGGACAGGAAGCGATAGTTACGAGGAAGAAGGAGCAGATTCTGGGAGCAGATAAGGTCATTTTGCCGGGCGTAGGATCTTTCGGTGATGCCATGGATAAAATACGTCAGTATGGCCTGGAGAAAGTGATCCGTCAAGTTGCAGAAAACGGAACTCCGTTTCTCGGCATTTGCCTGGGACTTCAGCTGCTTTTTGAGAGCAGCGAGGAAAGCCCCGGCGTTCAGGGACTTGGCATACTGAAGGGGCGGATACTGAAGATTCCGGAAACGGAAGGGCTGAAGATTCCCCATATGGGATGGAATACTCTGAAGCTCCAGGGAAACGGCAGACTTTTTCGAGGCCTTCCGGAGGATCCTTATGTCTATTTTGTCCATTCTTATTATCTGCAGGCGGCAGAAGAAGAGATCGTAACGGCAGTAACGGATTACGGTATCAGGATTCATGCTTCTGTGGAAAAAAATAATGTGTTTGCCTGTCAGTTCCATCCGGAAAAAAGCAGCAGCACAGGACTTGCCATTTTGAAGAATTTTGTAGAGTTATAAAACGGAGGAGAGAAGCATGCATACAAAACGAATCATTCCCTGTCTGGATGTTCATGGCGGGCGGGTAGTCAAAGGTGTGAATTTTGTGGATCTGAAGGACGCAGGGGATCCGGTGGAGATTGGAAAAGCTTACGACCAGGCAGGGGCAGATGAACTGGTATTTCTTGACATTACCGCGTCTTCAGACCGAAGAGCTACTGTGGTGGATATGGTGCGCAAAGTGGCAGAAACAGTATTTATCCCCTTTACCGTAGGAGGCGGGATCCGGACTGTGGAGGACTTCCGCGCGATCCTGCGGGAGGGAGCGGATAAGATCTCTATCAATTCTTCGGCAATCCAGACGCCGGAACTGATCTCGGCAGCGGCAGATAAATTCGGCAGCCAATGCGTTGTTGTCGCTATAGATGCCAAAAAGAGAGCGGACGGCAGCGGCTGGAATATCTACAAGAACGGCGGGCGTATTGATGTGGGGATTGACGCTGTAGAATGGGCTTTGAAAGCGGAAAAACTGGGGGCAGGAGAAATTCTCCTTACCAGTATGGACTGTGATGGGACGAAAGCGGGATATGACCTGGAGCTGACAAGAGCTATTGCGGACGCAGTGCGTATTCCGGTGATCGCATCCGGCGGCGCCGGTACATTGGAGCACTTCAAAGAAGCTCTGACGGAAGGGGGCGCGGATGCGGTGCTTGCGGCTTCCCTGTTCCATTATAAAGAACTGGAGATACGGGAAGTAAAAGAATATTTGAAAAAAGAAGGGATTTCGGTGCGCCTGTAAAGGCATCAAAACGGACGAAAGAGAAGGAGGATACGATGGCTGCAATATCAAACGACTGGCTGGAAGCATTAAAAGGAGAATTTGGCAAAGCCTATTACAGGCAATTATTCGAGACTGTAAAAAAGGAGTATGCAACTCATTTGATCTTTCCCCCATCTGACGATATTTTTAATGCGTTTCATTTGACGCCGCTTAAAGAGGTGAAAGCGGTTATTCTGGGACAGGATCCCTATCATAATGTGGGGCAGGCCCATGGGCTTTGTTTTTCGGTGAAAAAAGGTGTGGATATTCCCCCTTCTCTTGTGAACATTTATCAGGAGCTTCACGATGATCTGGGCTGCACGATTCCGGATCATGGCTGTCTTGAAAAGTGGGCCAGGCAGGGGGTGCTGATGCTGAATACTGTTTTGACTGTACGGGCTCATCGGGCAAATTCTCATCGGGGAATCGGTTGGGAGGAATTTACAGATGCGGCGATCCGGGTGTTGGATCAGGAAGACAGACCCATTGTGTTCATCTTGTGGGGGGCGCCGGCACAGAGGAAAAAGGCAATGCTCCACAATCCGAAGCATCTGATTCTGGAAGCGCCTCATCCCAGCCCGTTGTCTGCATACAGAGGATTTTTTGGAAGCAGACCGTTCAGTCAGACTAATGCCTTTCTGGAAAAGAACGGAATGGAGCCTATTGACTGGCAGATAGAGTAATAAAGAAATGCCAGAGAGTGATATATCTGGCAGGACAGGGGGAAATATGGAAGAGAACAGATATGATCTGGTAATTATTGGGGCAGGACCTGGAGGATATGTGGCCGCTAAAAAGGCAGCAGAACTGGGAATGAAAACAGCCGTGATCGACAGGGGGCCTGCAGGAGGAACCTGCATGAACAGAGGATGTATTCCGGCAAAAGCGCTTCTTCATGCCGCAACTTTGTACCGGGAAATGAGAGAGTGTGAGAAGTTCGGACTTCATGCGGAAAATATCAGTTTTGATCTTCAGAAAATATATGAGTATAAAGATTGGGCATCGGAACAGATGCGGTCAGAACTGGAAAAGGATTTTGAACGCCTGGGCATTGATATGATCTATGGAAATGCCGTGCTTCAAAAGAATAAAACTGTGAAGGTTGCCAGGGAGGACGGAAGCAGCCTTCTCCTTGCCGGAGATAAGATCCTCATTGCTGCCGGGGCCAAAGCGAAGCTGGCAGATATCCCGGGGATGGAGCTTCCGGGAGTGGTTACAAGTGAAGAACTTCTTGTCAGCAAGGCCCATAAATACGAAAATATGCTTATCCTGGGAGGGGGCGTGATCGGTCTGGAACTTGCCACTGTATTCCAGGCGCTTGGTACAAATGTGACCGTAATAGAAATCTCCGACCGGCTGCTCCCCAATATGGACCGAGAATTTTCAGATGCGCTGGAACAGATTTTGACAAAAAGAGGAATCCGGATTTATAAAGAAAGCATTCTCGAGCGGGTGGAAAAAAAGGGAGATCTTCTGGGATGTCGATTTGTGCATGACGGAAAGAACAAAGAAGAGTCGGTGGATGTAGTACTTGTGTCTGTGGGACGCGCGCCGGCCACAGAGGGTCTTTTTGAAGCGGATGTTCCTATCAAACTGGAAAATGGGAAAGTTGTGGTGGATGAATTTTACCGTACCAGCATGCCGGGAGTCTATGCGGTAGGTGATGTGACCGGAGGAATACAGCTGGCCCACGTGGCTTCTGCAGAGGCTACATATGTAGTGGAGAGAATGAATGATAAAAGAGCGTCAGTGATTCTTTCCATGGTTCCGGGTGGCTTGTTTACTTCAGTTTCGATCGTGCCAAGCTGTCTTTATACAGACCCGGAAATCGCTTCTGTGGGGCTGACGGAAGAGGAAGCGAAGAGAAAGGGAGTGCCGGTAAGGTGCGGGAAATATATCATGGATGGAAACGGACAGTCTATTATTGCAGGCGGAGAGGGCGGATTTATCAAAGTGCTCTTTGCAGCGGACAGCGATGAGCTTTTGGGAGCGCAGATGATGTGCCCCAGGGCAACGGATATGATTGGAGAGCTTGCCACGGCTCTTGCCAACGGTCTGACAAGCTCCCAGCTTATGTATGCAATGCGTGCCCATCCTACATTCAATGAGGCAATTTCATGTGCTGTGGAGGACAGCAGAAAGGCCGCTGTTACCCGATAGTCGGGTGCAGCGGTTTCTTGTGTGAAAATAAAGTCATTCCTCTATTGACAACAGGGAAAAAATGTGTTTATATTAAAGCATGAACATATGAACAATCATTCATATAAAGATAAATTTGAAGTCAGTCAGAGGAGGGATTCGCATGTCGGAAGAAAAAATGCAGGCAGAACAGGAACACTGCCATTGTGAAGGAAAATGCAGCCATGAAGGACACAGCCATGCTCATGGAGACCATCACCATGGAGATCATCACCATGGAGATCATCACCATACAGAAGTAATACACACAGGACATGAGTTTGACCATATAGATAAAAAGACGGAGCAGAGAATCTACATTCTGGAAGGGCTGGGATGCGCTAACTGCGCAGCGAAAATGGAACGGCAGATCTGTGCGCTTCCGGAGGTGGAGATGGCGGTTCTTACTTATGCTACCAAACAGCTTAAGGTGGCGGCGAATCATCAGGAGGCACTGCTTCCTAAATTACAGGAGATATGCTCATCTATTGAAAGTGAAGTGACTGTTGTACCAAAAGAAGAGGAAAAGCCTCTTCCCAAAGTGAAGAAAAGTATTTTTGAAGAAAACAAAAAGGAAATTTTGATAATTGCGGCAGGTGCGATTCTTTTTGCGGCGGGAACGATCAGTGAGCATATGGGAATGACTCCCCTGTATCCCGCTATAGGATTTATAGTGGCATATGTACTTCTTGGCTGGGAAATCGTATGGTCAGCGCTGAAAAATCTGACGAAGGGTCATGTATTTGACGAAAATTTTCTTATGAGTGTAGCAACACTGGCGGCATTTGCCATTGGCGATTTCGCAGAAGCTGTGGGAGTTATGCTTTTTTACCGGATAGGAGAACTGTTTGAAGATATTGCTGTTGACAGAAGCCGGTCCCAGATCATGGAAGCAGTGGATATGCGGCCGGAAGTTGTAAACAGGGTGGAAGGCAGCAATGTTTATGAGATTCCTGCAAAATCAGCGGAAGTGGGAGATATTCTCCTTATCCGTCCCGGAGATCGAATCCCTCTGGATGGAACAGTGGCAGAAGGAACAAGCAGGATTGATACCTCTCCGGTAACCGGAGAGCCGGTGCCGGTAGCGGTGTCACCGGGATCTTCTCTTGTCTCCGGATGTGTCAACGAGCAGGGCGTTCTGAAGATGAAAGTTGAGAAAAAATTAAGTGAATCTATGGTCACTAAAATTCTCGATTCGGTAGAGAATGCAGCTGCAAGTAAACCAAAACTGGACCGCTTCATTACCAGATTCGCGAGAGTTTACACTCCCATCGTTGTTCTGGCAGCTGTTTTGACAGCGATTATCCCGTCAATGATTACTGGAGACTGGAACCACTGGATTTATACGGCTATCACGTTCCTTGTTATCAGCTGCCCATGCGCCCTTGTGCTGAGTGTTCCGCTGGCGTTCTTTTCCGGTATCGGAGCAGGATCTAAAAGAGGAATCCTCTTTAAGGGAGGCATTTCTATTGAGGCGTTAAAAGATGTGAAAGCTGTTGTTATGGATAAGACGGGAACGATCACTAAGGGAGAGTTTCAGGTGCAGAGCGTGGTGCCAAAAGGAAGGATCGGGATGGAAGAGCTGCTAAGAAAAGCGGCTGAATGTGAACTGGGTTCGACGCATCCCATTGGAACCAGTATTGTGGAAGCGGCAAGAGAAAAAGGCCTTACCCTGGTACGGCCAAAAGAAGCGGAAGAAATTTCAGGAAAAGGCATTCGTGCAGTGATAGAAGAGCAGGAGGTGCTTTGCGGAAACCGGGCGCTGATGGAGAAGTATCAGGTTGATACCAGGAGTTTTGAATATACAGAATACGGTACGGAAGTTTTGATTGCAGTAAACGGAGAGCTTTCCGGATATATTGTGATTGCGGATGCCTTGAAGGAAGAAGCGGTCAGAGCTGTTGAAACATTGAAAAAAGAACATCTGGCGGCGGCAATGCTGACAGGAGATGCCAGGGACAGTGCCAGGGCAGTGGCAGATGCTGTAGGGCTCCAGGAGATTTATGCGCAGCTGCTTCCGCAGGAGAAATTGGAACATCTGCAGATGATCCGGAAGAAATATGGGCCGGTGATGTTTGTCGGAGACGGCATCAATGATGCGCCGGTTCTTGCGGGAGCAGATGTAGGCGCTGCCATGGGCAGTGGAGCGGACGCTGCTATTGAGGCGGCTGATGTTGTATTTATGACCTCTTCCGTAGAAGCAATCCCCGATTCCATCCGCATTGCTCGGGTTACCGGAAAGATTGCGATGCAGAACGTAGTGTTTGCCCTTGCGATCAAGGCGCTGGTTATGCTTCTCGGATTTTTTGGAGCTGCCAATATGTGGATGGCAGTATTTGCCGACACTGGAGTAGCGATGCTCTGTGTGCTTAATTCAATACGTATATTGTATAGAAAATTTTAAAAACACATTACAAAATTGTTAAGTTCCCCCGGATTTCAGCGAAATAGTTGAAATATCGGGGGTATTTTGGCATAATTAACAAATGAACCAGTATTCACATGATAGCTGTGGAAAGTCAGGAAGGACGGTAGAACATGAAAAGAACAGAAGCAGAATGCTGCGATGTTGTGATGACCCACACAGGTACAGTAGAAGAAGTGAAGAAAAAGATGCCGGGAGATGGAATGATCCATGATCTGGCGGATTTTTATAAAGTATTTGGAGATGCCACGAGAATCCGTATTTTGTGCGTTCTTCTCCAGGCAGAGGTATGTGTCTGCGATCTGGCGGAGATACTCGGAATGACCCAGTCGGCAATCTCCCATCAGCTCAGAGTGCTGAAGCAGATGAAGCTGGTAAAAAACAGAAGAGAAGGAAAAACCGTTTTTTATTCCCTGGCGGATGGACATATTCAGACGATCATCAGCCAGGGTATGGAGCATATTAGCGAATAGAGCTCATATAAATGGGATGAAGAGGATAAAAGGATGGCAAAAGAACTGAAAATAAGGTGGATCATTCTGGCGGCAGGAATCGCGCTTTATGCAGGTGCAGTGGCACTGGTCAGGCTCACTGCCTTTGACAATGAAGTTAAGTTTTGGATTTTTCTTGCTATATATTTGGTGGCAGGATTTGAGTCCTTCCGGGGATTTCAGGAAAATGTCATGCAGAAAAAAATTTTAGATGAGCACTTTCTGATGATCGTGGCTACTGTGGGAGCTCTTGCAGTAGGACATTATGAGGAGGGTGTGGCAGCTATGCTGTTGTTCCAGGTCGGAGGATCTTTGGAGGCTGTTTCTGTGGACAGGACAAAGCGTACCATAGCGAAATATATAGATATCCGCCCCATGTATGCAATACGAAAAGAAGGGGAACAGGAAGTGCAGGTGGAGCCATCCAGCCTGCAGATCGGGGATGTTATTGTCATAAAGCCCGGAGAAAGAGTTCCGGTGGATGCTGTGGTCACAAGCGGCATCACAGCTATGGATACCAAGGCGCTCACTGGAGAGACCGTTCCCCAGACGGTGGGGGTAGGAGACAGGATCTACAGCGGGAGCATCAATACAACCGGTGTAGTAGAGGCAGAGGTAAAGAAATTGTACAAAGACTCCACCGTATCCAGAGTAATGGAGCTGGTCGAGAACGCACAGAAAAGAAAGGCTGATACGGAGAGTTTTGTTCAGCGGTTTACGAAGTTTTATACGCCGGCGGTAACAGCAGCGGCCATATTGATCATGGTAGTTCCGCCTGTGTTTTTACCCGGAGCCCAGTGGAGTACCTGGATTTACCGTGCTATGATCGTGCTGATCGCCGCCTGTCCGGCGGGACTGATCCTGTCGGTGCCGGTAGCTTTTCTTGGCGGGATTGCAGCGGCGGCCCGTCAGGGTATTGTGGTAAAGGGCGGAAATTATCTTGAAATGCTGGCTAAGGCGGACACCTTTGTTTTCGATAAGACCGGAACTCTGACGGAAGGCGTGTTTGAAGTGCTTAAAGTCTATGCGGAATCTTTGACAGAGAGTGAACTTCTGGAGATTACGGCTCATGTGGAGAATTACTCCAACCATCCCATTGCGCAGTCTCTTATGAACGCCTACGGCGGAGAATATGATGCTTCCAGGGTAACCCAGGTAGAAGAGCAGCCCGGATATGGCATCAGCGCCAGGTATGAAGGGAAGAATATCCATATCGGCAACAGCCGAATGGCCGGGCTTTACGGTGTGGAAGTGGATGAAATAGAGACAGAGGACACGGTAATTTACGTTCTTGTAGAAAGCGAATACGGCGGATATATTGTGGTAGGAGACCGGCTCAAGGAAGATGCCAAATGGACCATGCGGACGCTTCGCGAAAAATACCATGCAGTATTGGTTATGCTGACCGGAGACAGCCGGGAAGCCGGAAACGCCGTTGCAAAAGAACTGCATATGGATTATGCTTATACAGAACTGATGCCGGAAGATAAACTGGAACAGATGGAAGAATTTATGCAGTGTCAGTACGAGGCGGAACGGGTTGTATGTGTCGGTGACGGTATCAATGACGCACCTGTTCTTGCCAGAGCGGACGTGGGAATCGCTATGGGCGCTCTGGGAGCTGACGCGGCGATCGAGGCGGCAGATATTGTTTTGATGGAAGATGAGCTTCCCAAGATCGTGGATGCAGTAAGCATAGCGAAAGAAACCGTGCGGGTGGTAGGGCAGAATATCAATTTTGCGCTTGTAATGAAATTTATCGTGCTGGTTCTGGCAGCTGTTGGGTATATTTCCATGTGGGAAGCGGTATTCACTGATGTGGGCGTAATGATTCTGTCTATTATCAATGCGTCCGGAGTGGTAAAATATTGGCAGTAAAACTGCCTGGAACACAGCGGGAGGATAGATTTGGGATGAAACGTTATATAGGAACACTGGCGGCTCTGGCCCTGGCCGGATTCATGCTGACAGGGTGCGGCGACAAAACAGTAGAGGAAGGAGTAAGCCTTCTGGAAGAGCAGGACTACAAGGGAGCGGCGGAATTGTTTGAGCAGGCTGTAGAAAAGGATGAGGAAGACGCAGAGGCACAGAGAGGGCTTGGCATTGCAAAGTGGGAGCTTGAGGATTACGAAGGAGCGCTGTCAGCCTTTGAAAGTGCGCTGGAAAACGGAGGGGACAAGACCGCAGAGATTTATAATCTGATGGGAAACTGCTGTATGAAACTGGATCAGGCGAAACAGGCGCTGAATTACTACCGTCTGGGCCTGGAAGAAGAGGATGCAAGCGATGAACTGAAGCAGGAGATGCGGCTGAATGAGATCGCTGCCTATGAGATGTCGGGAGATATGGAGAGCGCCAAGTCAAAGCTGAAGTCCTATATCCAGGATTATCCTGACGATGAAAAGGCTGCAAAAGAAGCGGAATTTCTGGAGACAAGATAAAAGCAGAAGGGAAAAGAGCATGTTTGAGACGAAGGAAAGGAAAGAAAGAGTCATCCTGGTAGGGGTGAGTGTTTCGGATTATGACGATGTATCGTCTTCCTTAGATGAGCTGGAGGATCTTGCCGAGACGGCCGGAGCGGTGTGCGTGGGACGCCTGATCCAGAAGAGGGAACAGATCCATCCCACTTCCTATCTGGGAAAAGGCAAGATTATGGAGCTTAAGGACCTTTTGTGGGAGACAGAAGCTGACGGGATCATATGCGATGATGAGCTGTCCCCGGCGCAGATCAGCAATTTGAAGGCAGAGCTGGACACAAAGATCATGGACCGTACCCTTTTGATCCTGGACATCTTTGCGGCTCGTGCTTCTACAAGCGAAGGGAAAATCCAGGTGGAGCTTGCACAGCTGAAATACCGGCAGTCCCGCCTTACAGGGCTTGGCACTTCTCTTTCCAGACTGGGAGGAGGAATCGGGACAAGAGGACCCGGAGAGAAAAAGCTGGAAATGGACCGAAGGCTGATCAAGAGCAGAATTTCCAGACTGAATCAGGAGCTTAAGGAGGTCAAGAGACATCGGGAAGTGACAAGGGAGCACAGAAACAGAGAAAATATTCCGGTTGCTGCCATTGTCGGTTATACCAATGCGGGAAAGTCCACGCTTCTTAATTATCTGACAGATGCCGGGATCCTGGCGGAGGATAAATTATTTGCAACGCTGGATCCGACCACGAGAGTAAAAAAGCTGCCGGGAGGACAGAAAATTCTCCTGACGGATACGGTGGGATTTATACGGAAGCTTCCCCATCACTTGGTCGAGGCTTTTAAAAGTACTTTGGAGGAAGCTAGGTATGCAGATATTTTGATCCATGTGGCAGATGTGTCCAGTCCCCAGATGGATGAGCAGATGCATATTGTCTATGAGACGCTGCGGGAACTTCAGGCGCTTGATAAGCCTGTGATCACAGCGTTCAATAAAATCGATACAGCCCGGTGCGAATAT
>NZ_JAYAZJ010000088.1:0-26068 GCF_037273965.1 Claveliimonas sp.
TAGGAATCCCGAAACCCTTTCCAGAATGTATCCGCTCCATTAAACTGTTTCAGGACAACAGCGAAGATGAACACAAAAGCAAGCAGGGCGATCCCCTTTCGGAGGATATCTGCCCTGGTAAAGCGTTGTTCTCTTTTTTCGATCAATCCTAATTCCATACATTTCTCCCGTATGGCCGGGGGATAATCTCCCACTGAGGTAAGGGGATTTTTCAGCGTCAGTGACACAATCAGAACTGTGAATAATAAGATACCAATCAGACTTTCTATCATGACCGCCATATTCACTTTACCTCCGATATCCATTTTATCGTTTTATGGAAAGCGTCTTCACGGCTGCGCCTGCAATCTTCCGGATATTGTCTCTCAATTTTAAACATTTTCAGCTTAGATGGATTTAATGGAACAAGAATGTGGCTTGCTTTTTCATATTCCAAGACATCCACCCGGAAAGCAAACCGGTGTTTTTCCAGGCGGTTTACCATATATGCCACTGCCTCTTTGCTGGGCCACATGAGATCTTCCTTTGCGTAAATAAATAAAATGTTTCCCTGAATGTTCTCCACATGAATGGCTGTATCCTCATCAAAATGTTTCAGCGGTTCTTCGTAGATGTAGGATAACTCGAACTGCTGATGGAGGATGAGGTTCCGGATTGCCGGCCCATATTTCAGATGCGCTGTCATACACGGAAAATCTTTTCCCCTGTATGTGAATTCGGAGGCAGATGAAAAAGTTTTCGATGCCATGCTTTTATTCCCGTACATGCCTCCCCATATACAGTGGATCGGGGAGAGGGCAACAACGCCGCAGATATCCGGCATAAGAGAAGCGCAAAGCAATACCAGTTCAGCGCCTTTTGAAATGCCATACATGATAATCTTTTCATATCCTTTGTTTTTCAGCCACAGGATCGCTTTTTCAAATGGATCGACAGGCACCCGAACCAGTTCTTTCGGCAGCCCGTCTACGTTCCAGTAACAAATACCTAACGCGGCGATGCCGCACCTGGCAAACATAGCACCCACATTCATCGGGATATTTTCATTCCCTTCGCTGCCGCCTACTACGATGACGACCTTTTTGGGATCATGATCCTTAACAGGGACATGATAAAGTCCATAGAAGCCCTCCTGTGCAACCGTCACATATTCCACTTTCCCAACTCTCCCTGTTTTTGCAGCTTGGATTGCTGTCCGTATTTTCTTTCTTTATCCCATTTAGAGTCCTTTTTGCAAACATAGAAATCACACTTTTCTGCGCCCTCTGCAAGTGTACCTGTCCTGTATAACACGCCGCCCATGAGATCAGCAGAAATAAAATCCATGGCACACATATAGGGTATCAGTTCTTCCAAATGCTCCTGTTTTCCAAGCGCACACAGGCCGCACCTGTGATAGTTGATGGTGTATTCGTCTGCATCCCTTCCGGGAATCGTCTCCGTCATCCAGTTGAATTCGCTGTCGGATATGGCATTTGCAATTCTGTCCTTCTTGACTTTCTTTTTTTGATATTCCATATCAAATGGATTTTTACTCCCGAAAGCTTTTTTAATGAGCGACGCCTGCATCGTGGCTGTCACCATTTCCCCGAACTGCTCATGGCTCATCGCCCCATCCATTGCCTTATAAACTGCCATCCAGACAATTCCGCCGGAAAGACAGATTCGCAGAGGATTTTTCGTAAAACCGCCTATGTCGGGTGTCCTCGCCAACATATCTTTAAAGTTTTTACGCGATTTCTTCTTCACCCTGAATGTATCCGTATTTTTGCAATTGGCTGCGATATATTTGAAAATAGCAGGTGTCATCGCTGACCACATCAGTTTTTCACAGATGGTGTTTTTCATATTCATACTCCTTCAAAACGTACTCATAAACGAGGGACTGATTGCCGGAGCCATCCTGAAAGGGCTTCTCTGCCACTTTCTTAAATCCACGTTTTTCATAAAACTCCCACGATGCAAGAGTGTTCGTAAAAAGCCGCACACGATCTGCTCCATCAGCTTTTGCCCGATTCAAAAATTGTGTGACCAATGCGGTTCCCAACCCCTTTCTGTAATTCCTTCTGGACGAAAGGGCAATGAGTTCCAGATCGCATTTCCCAACGGTTTCCTTATCCCTTTCCTGTAGCTGACGGAAAAAGGCATCAAACTGCTTCTGGAATGGTGCTGACATTTTATATCTTTTCAGATAGAACTTGAGGAACATTTTACACCAACAGCCATAGTGCTTTTTTGTCTCATACTGAGCTGCCAGAGCCTTGCTGAAACGCTTATCATATTTTCCACAGATGAATCCTACGACCTGATGATCCTCCGTTTCCGCAACATAGGTGAAATTGCATTTTTTAATCAGGATCTGTGCGTAGTCACGCAAAAGTATTTTATCGTTCTGATCCACAGAGCATGAAAAGAATCCTTCGTAGAAGCAATCCCCGCAGGCCGCAGCATCTTCTTCCTTATATGGACGAACAGTAAACATGGATGTACCCTCCTATGCGCAAATAGGTTAGTGATAACTAACTGATATTATATCAGGAGACATGCAGGATTGCAATTCATTTAGTTCCCTTTCTTTCCAGACACGCAGAACATAAACTTATTTTTTGTAACCTTAACATCCATGAAACCAACGGCCTCCATGATCTGTTTTATTTCATCCGGTGTATATGATTTCATCCCCGGTATCATCTTTTCCCAGTGTTTTTCAGGATCTCCAGGATCATTGACGACTACGAATTTCCCGCCCGGCCTGATCGTTCTTTTCACTTCTGCAAAGCATTTCTCCAGATCTTTCCAGAAATACACAGTTTCAAAGGCGGTGGCAAGTTTTATGGAATTATCCTTTAACGGAAGGTTCTCTGCGCTCCCAAGAAGCACTTCGCATCTTTTGCCAATATTCTTTTTATTCGTCTTTTTTGACTTCTCAACGCTGGTGCTGGAAATATCTATCCCATAAACGAAACCGTCTTTGGAGCGGTCTAATAATCTTCGGATATTAAATCCACCGCCACAGCCAATATCAACCAGCATTCCGTCATCAGGGACATCAAATTGTGTAAATGCCCATTTAGCCATCGGACTATGCCCCATATTCATACCAGAAAGCATCAGCCTTCCTATAAATCCCTGCGGGTTGCCGAAATTGTTTCTGAATGCCATTTTATGTCTCCTTTTTCATCAGATTTGTAATACCGGTTTATTCATCCGGAATTGGGTGAGTGTTTCCGTATATTTCTTATTGATAACCTTTCCCCTGTGTAAATACCGGCGGCCAGTATGGTAATGGCTGCACACCCGATTTTAGGCTGAAGTCACAGTAGTCGCCGTTGGCAAAGCAGGTATGCCTTCGGTACAGCGGTACGCCCAACACGCCGAACATCACATAGTCCAAATTGCAGAGATAAGGCATATATTCTTTGTAGCCGTATTTTTTTGCGAAATCGGACAGTGGGCAAACGAGAGTATGATAAGTAAAGACGCAGCCCTCTGCAGGCGGCTGCATGGTTTTTGTTTCAAAGCTGCCGGGATATTTTGCAGCGTTCTCCGTATTCTCCCGGTCTTTCTTTCGATACATCTTCGTGACAAGCCTGGGCGAGGAAAATATCTTCCTCATAACTGCCCGGACGGGGCGTGGGATAGCCTGATACTTCCGCTCATAAGCCAGCACCATCAGACGTGCCGAACCCTCCACAGAAACACCGTAGCGTTTAAGTACCTCGCCCATCGCCACAAAAATGTAAGCGCCAGTGAGGTTCTTTGTCCCGCTGACTTTGTCACCGCCGATGTAAGGGAAATGCTCCAGCAGATTCTTTTCATAGAAGCCCCAGATTTCCTCCCATACCTCGCTGTAAGGTTTGCCGGCGTTCTGTTCCAGTTCCACTTTCACAAAGCGAAGATAACCCTCGTTTTCCTTTTTTAATTTCAGGATATTGTTCCGATAATATTCATGCATGATCCGTTTCCTCCTCCATTAAACTGAGCATTCCGTTGCGGTATACCAGTGCGACGTCACGCATCCGCCGGATGATTGTTTCCTTATCCTCGGTTTCCAGAATGATGTGGGCGAGCATATCAAAATAGCCCCGCATCATCAGGTCAAGGGAACCGGGGTCGATGCCTAGCAGAGCCTTTGGCGTATGCTCAGCAGTTTCCACCCCCTGCGTAATCCGTTCGATGTTCATTATGCGGAAACTGTCAAAGAAGTTTTCATACTTCGTTCCCTCAGCACAGCGAAGTAGTAACACCATTTCTTCCCGGTGAGCGCAAAGATAATCTGCCAACTCCGGAAGGCGACGCAGATAGCAGTCCAGCATGGAATAGAGCATCTGTTCTGGTGGGAGTTTCTGCATATCCTCCCCGATGGAGCGTACAATGGTGGCAAGGCCCTGCGCCGTCTCGTCCGTTAAGGCGTAGAACAGTTCCTCTTTATTTTTGTAGTAGCCATAGAACGCACCAAGAGTAAAGCCCACATCATTCACAATCTTGCGCAGTGGAGCCGATTTGAAACCTTTTTCCAAAAACCAGCGTTTGGCACTGTTCAGGATCTTCTGCTGCGTTTCAGGTATTTCCATGCCGAATCCCCTCCTTCATATATCTTAGCTATGTATCTTAGATATATTATGCGTAAAAAACTGATTCTTGTCAAGCTCCTTCTTGCCTGTTAATCATTTTCTTCCCATCCATTCTGCCAACTCACCGCATCATCGAAAGAGAACGCACCATTCAGCCTTTTGACTTGCAAAAAACAGACAGCTGATAACTCCTAAAATCAATGTAACAAAACTACTTTTCTTCATTTTGAAATCCTCCTCTTTTCCTTGTTTGATTACAGAAGGTAGCATATACCTTGTTTGTTTCACTTTTGTTCTATTTTTGTTTTTAAAATATTAAAAACGAGATACAGGATATTCTCCCATATCTCGTTCATTCACCATTTCTCTATTTTTTATTCAAGAGATTATTGGCCCTTAAAACAAGGAAATTGTTTTCATAACCTGTATTACCTCATTCAACTGATTCATGCGGTTATGATTTACAGCATATCCTTTGATTATGTACTCTTTTAATACCGAATTAGCCCAGCGCCGAAATTCCACACCTCGTTTGGATTTCACACGATAACCTACGGAAATAATTACATCCAGATTATAGTGCTCTACCATACATTTTTTATTATCCGAAGCAGTTGTCGCAAATTTTGCGACAACTGAATTTTGTCCAGCTAATTCTTCCTTCAAAGCATTATTAATATGTTTTCCAATCGTTTTTACATCTCTCTCAAACAATGTCGATATCTGATTTCTATTGAGCCAAACCGATTCATTTTCTACGGTAACTGGCATTACAATACTCTTATCTTCTGTTTCAAATAAAACAATTTCTTTTTCATTTCCCATAAGTTTCTTTCCCCATAGTTTTATTCCAGTCCACTGGCGCGATTATTTTCAAACTAATAGCGTAGAATAAATCTCAGATGGCCTATTAACCGAATCATTTACTTTGTTTTTTGTTCATTGTATATACCTTATGTTATCGCATCCTTTTAATTATGTAAACTATTTTGCACCTCATATTTAAAATAAGTTCCTTCCAATGACTGCAGATTCATTGAAAATTTGTCAAGGGAGAATTTTTTGCCAGATCTATTCTATTTCATCTTGACAAAACCGTCAGTTCTCATTAGTATAAAGGAGAGAAATGGGTTTGTACCAAGTATGATTTTAAAATCTGAACGGGTTGCTCGTTTCTTTTTTTATACCTAAAATATCATACAGATAATATTTCCCATTTTTTGCATGACGGATCAACATGGAAACATGATATACATTATACCGTTCCAACATTCCCTGTTCGTTATAAACAGGCAATGCGAATCTGGAATCATACCGATACCATCCAAAAGCTGCATCTCGCAAATGCTTATTTCCAGAATTCTCTCGGAAATGTTTTCCTTCTGCAATCTCAATCATCTCTGGAATTCCTTGCACAGCATTTGCCTTTGCTTTAGCATTGGCTCCTTTCAAAGAATAAGTGTATTTCGATCCTGCATATTCGTCTGGAAAATCACTCCCAATATAAACTGTATCTTTTGTATCTTCAACCATATAGGAATCACCTACATACTGTCTCAAATACTCTTTTACTTCGTCCCAGCAAATCCACCGTTTCCCTTTAAACAAAATTCTAGAAATTACAACGAGTCTCCTGCCATCTTTGTCTGTAATGATTTTCACGGTTTTTTCCATGGGCTGATCCCTCTTCATTTGATTCCTAATTTTTATCGTATATAGGTTATAATATGGCATCCGATAAAATATGTCAACCAGTTTTCTTTCTCACATTTGCGCCCTATGAATCTCCTATTAAACACAATTTTGAAATTAAAAAATACTTTCTGGCACTTTAAATGGCACATAAAAAGACAGGATGCCATACACCCTGCCCACATTTCTACATATTCTATTCCAGTAATTACAATCCCAGTCCATTCACCCATTCCTGCACATCTGCCTCATCAGCGCCGGAACGGAATCTCTCTCCTTCCTGCCAGTCGCCGGTTCCTGCCATTTCCTCTAACAGCTGTCCGCTGTCTCCTATTCCGGAGGATGCTGACGTACAGAACGGAATAACGGTCTTTCCTGTAAAGTCATTGTTTTCTACAAAGCTGTCAACCGGCCATGCAGCGATGCCCCACCAGATAGGGTATCCGATAAAGACTGTGTCATAGGAATCCCAATTTTCTACATCTGTTGAAACCAGCTCTACATCTCTTAAACTCTCATCTTCATGTTCCTGGGATACCCGGCTGTTGTCATCAGACCAGTTCAGGTCATCGTCTGTGTATGGTTCTACTGGTTCCAATTCAAAAAGATCTCCTCCTGTAGTATCGGCAATATAGTTTGCAACTTCCTCAGTGTTTCCCGTTGCCGAATAATAAACAACAAGTGCATTTCCGGATCCTGAAGAAGAATCCTCATTATCCTCTGCGCTTTCCTGCTCATCTGCCTGTGCAGTATTGTCCGAAGATTCTGTCTGTGCGGCATCCTCACTGTCGGCCTGTGTGTCCGATGTATTAGAGCCACATCCTGCCAGCAGGCTTACTGACGCTGCGCCAATCAGTATCATAGAGAGTAATTTCTTTGCTTTCATAATCATCACTTTCCTTTCTGTTTTCTTATTGTCATTCTGTCTGTCCCATGTTTCTTTCCCAAAAATCAACTGCATTGTCAATCCAGCCTTCAGCCACCCTTCCTTCTCCCAGTCCGAAGCCATGTTGGAGACCATCGAACACTTCAATCTCAGTATCTGTCCCGTTGTTTTTTATCCGTCTGATGTAGTTTTCCACAGATCGATAGGAAGCAATCCCATCATTGGTCCCCACACATGCATAGGTGGGAGGTTCATTACCTGTGACTTCCGACAGTCCGGTGTACTGCATGATCACTGACGCCGGTGCTGGATAGTCATCTTCTCCAAATGCCGCTGTTCCATATGAGCCAAGCCATGCCGCCATACGTGCTCCGGCCGAGCCGCCCCATAAAGAGTAGTCTGTCATATCAATCTGCAGTTCCTCTGCATTTTCATGAAGAAGGGCAATGGCTCTTGCCAGATCTTCGCATGCAGTATCTGCACCGGGACGATAGATCAGCGCAAAGGCATTATAGCCTTTTTCGGACAGTTCCATAGCCTGGGGAAAACTGTCATGCATAGCAGCTACATAAACAAAGCCGCCGCCTGCATTGAGAACAGCTGTTTTCGCCCCTGGTTCTCCCCGGAAGAAAAAAAGCCCTGTATTCTCTTTTTCCGGATCCTCCGCCTTTTCTTCCTCTGTATAAATATCGTAGAAAATCTGCTCTCCCGATGCCGCCTGATCCTTCAGGTAATTTACAATCTCCACTGTACGGTTCGGATTTACATTATGATACCATACCAGGATTTCTCCAACATCCTGCAGTGTGAGATTATCATCAATCGTCCGGTCTACCGGGAAAATCAGTCTTCCATAGTCTTCAAACACAGGATCGTTTATCACATCTGTTACTTTTGTCTCCAAAGTATAGTCTCCTCCGCCTCCTGAAGGCTGTCCTTCGGTCTGAAGATTTTCTTCTTCCTGCCTGCCGCATCCTGAAAGGACCAGGACACAGATGAAAATAAAGAAACAAATAACCGACAGGATTCCTTTTTCTTTCATATTTAATAACATCTCCATCTGAAGCTTCTCCTTATTGCGGATACAGCGGCCGGTTTTACTTTTGCTCGTCAACAGGAGGAACCATAGATACATACTGTTTCAGCAGTTCCGGCGTACTGGTATAGTATCTCTTGTTCTGATCCAAAGCGCGGATATCTGCCATCTCTTCTTCTGTCAGAGCAAAATCAAATAAATCAAAATTATCGCGGATATGATCCGGATTCTTGGAACCTGGAATTACAATATTGCCGTCCTGAATATGCCAGCGCAGAATGATCTGGGCCGGACTCTTTTTGTACTTTTCTCCCAGTTTTGCAAATACCGGTTCCTGCAGAAGTGCGGCATCTCCATGTCCCAGAGGATACCATGCCTGGATCACAATATCAGATTTTTCAAGAAATTCTTTCAGCTTTTTCTCCTGATCGTAGGGATGTACTTCTGTCTGAAGAACCGCCGGCTTCACCTCACACATATCCAGGATTCCCTGAATCTGTTCTTCGTTAAAGTTGGAAAGACCGATCGCCTTTACTTTTCCTTCTTTATACGCCTTTTCCATCAAGCGGTACCCTGCTGTATAGTTTCCTGCCGGCTGATGGATCAAAAGCAGGTCAATATAATCTGTATCTAATCTCTCCAGCGTCTTCTCTACGGCGTCCTCCTGCTCATAAAAGGACGGCCACAGTTTTGTCTCCAGGAAGATCTCTCCCCGGTCAACACCGGATTTCTTTATGGCGCGTCCTACTGCCTTTTCATTTACATAAGCGTTGGCGGTATCAATCAGACGGTATCCGTCCTTCAGCGCATGTTCAACGGCGCTTTCTGCTTCATCCGGTGTCAGCAGAAATGTACCGATTCCTGCCATTGGCATTTTCACTCCATTATTTAATACTGCATATTCCATGATAATTCCTCCTTATATCGCTTACTTCTTTACAATTTCAGTATAGCCCTTCTTTTTACATACCAGAAGTTCCATTTCGTTAAACAGTATATACCTTTTAGTTTCGATATCTTACTCTACTTTTGACCCGCCGAATACTCCGGACATTGGCAGGATGTCAAGCATCCGGTCAATCTCTTTTACTTCCTCTTTTGTGAGTTCCACATCCGCTGATCTTCCGTTCTCGATCAGCCTGTCATATTTCCTGGTTCCGGGAATCGGTACGATCCACGGCTTCTTTGCCAGCATCCACGCCAGAGAAATTTGCGCCGGTGTTGCATTTTTGTTATCTGCCATTTCCTCCAGGTATCGGATCAGTTTTTCATTTTTATCAAATGCGCGGGCAGTAAACTGCGGCATTGCGCTCCGGTAATCTGTCTGTGCATCAAACTTTGAATTTTTATTATATTTTGCAGACAGAAGGCCGTTTGCCAGCGGAGAGAAAGCCACAAATCCGATATTCAGTTCCTCCAGCACCGGAAACAATTTCTCATAGTCCCGATACATCATAGAATAACGATTCTGTACTGCTGTCACCGGGCAGACTGCATGGGCGCGTCTTAACGTATCTTCATCTGCCTCGGAAATCCCCCAATGAGTAATCTTACCCGCCTCAATCAACTCTTTCATGGCTCCTGCAGTCTCCTCGATGGGAACCTTGCGGTCTATCCGATGAATATAATATAGATCCAAATGGTCTGTCTGGAGGCGCTTCAAAGACCCTTCCAGAGATGTCCGGATCGTCTCCGGTCTTCCGTCCGGAATCAACGGTTTATTCACTTCTTTTGATTCCTCATCAAAACGGATACCGCACTTGGAGGCCAGAACGACCCGGTTACGGCAAGATTTCAGCGCTTCTCCAAGAAGTTCTTCATTATCATGGGGATTTTCAGCCGTTCCGTAAACCTCTGCTGTATCAAAAAATGTATACCCTTCTTCTACTGCCTTTAAAAGCAGATCTGTCATTTCTTTTTTGTCCGCCGCCGGACCGTAAGCATGGCTCATCCCCATACAGCCAAGACCAATGGCCGATACTTCCAAATCTTTTCCTAAAATACGTGTTTTCATATTTTGTTTCCTCCTTTATATATGATGACCAATTAATATTGGATCATTTTTCCTGTCTCCATTTATCTGTCTGTTTAAAAACACTCCAGAAATATTTTCAGGATTTCATCCGGCATAATTCTTCGGTAGCTTCCAGGAGAATAATGGCAGGAATCTGCAATCTCCTTCAGCTCTTTTTGGTCTTCTATTCCAAGTTCTCTTAAAGTCGTGGGAAGTCCTGTCACTTTGATGAAAGATTCAAGTGCATCGATCCCGTCTTTTGCCAGCTCCGCATCTGTTTTCCCTTGTTCCCGGATTTTCCACACATTCCTGGCAAATCTTGAAAATTTTTCAACACCGTTTCTGTATATATGCCGGTAATAGACCGGATGTAGCACTGCCATTGCCTGCCCGTGGCTACAGTCCGTATAAGCGCCGATCTGATGAGCCATCAGATGACAGGCAAAATCACACTGTTTTCCCAGTTTAATAAGACGGTTTTCAGATAGGGAAGACTCCCACAGAAGATTGCTCCTGGCCCCATAGTCTTGGGGATCCTTCAGTATCATCCTGATATTTCTTATAATACTTTGCATAAGTGTTTCCGAAATCTCATCGGATACATTCCGTTCATCCGGAGCGCTGAAATATGTTTCCATGACATGGGACAAACTGTCAAAAGCTCCGGATATCATTTGTTCTTTCGGCACGGTAAATGTATAGGTAGGATCCATCAGTGCAAACCGGGGATTACATGCCGGATAATCATATCCTGTCTTTCGCCTTTTTTCTTCATTGGTGATAATGGCTGCTCCATTGCATTCGCTTCCGGTTCCCGCCGCTGTGACAACCACTCCCACAGGAATGGGTTCAAAATGAATGACCCCTTTTCTTTCCCAGTAATTCTCCCACGGATCTCCCTTACAATATGCCGCAAGGGCAACTGCCTTACAACAATCCATAACAGAGCCGCCGCCAATTCCAAGAATGATCTGGGCTCCGCTGCTTCTTGCCAGTCTGGCTCCCTCCATCACTTTTCTATAAGTGGGATTTGGCATGATACCGGAAAATTCCACTACGTTTTTTCCGGATTTTATCAGAATCCCCAGAATCTCGTCGTAGATGCCGTTTTTTTTAACGGATCCCATTCCATAAGCCAGCATCACAGTATCGTAATCTTTTATCAGGCTGACAAGAAATTCTTTTACACATCCCGGTCCAAAATAAACTTTTGTCCTGTTTTCATAGATGAAGTTATTCATGCTCTGAAAAACCTCCCTGCATCCACTTTTTGAATAAATTGTAAAAAAGAAAACCTACTGCCAGATCCAGCACAATCCGTTGTAAAAATATTCCATTGCATACTCTCCGCTGTGAGTGCCTCCTTCCTGCTCTTCGTAACTCATTGATTCATAAGTATCGTACTCCAGCTCCACAAGTGTGCCCGGACGCTCTGACTCTCCAAAATATTCCTCCGGAATTTGTGACAGTTCTTCAGGGAATGCAGCGGTCGTCTCCTCCGTGGTTGCCCCCTCCTCGGATGCTTTCTCCTCTCCGATGCTCTCATCTGTTCCGTCCCGTCCGCAGCCTGTTGTTATCGCTATGACCGTCAGAAATATTGCAAACAGTCTGGATTTTTTCACCATTTTTTACCTCCTTATGTATCCGATCTAAACACAGTATAATTGAAAAAAATGAACCGGAGAAGCCATGTATTGGTTGCGGAATATATACCTTAAAGTTTTGACTCTCCTATATAGGACAAAGAATTCCGCTTCGCGCGAGTGCGCATCCTGCGGAGCATTTTATTTAAGGGGAACAAAGTTTCCCCTTAAATAAAAAAGACTGCAGGTTTTCCCTGCAGCCTTTCCGGTCTGTTCACATTATTCAATATTTTCATCATCCAGCCTGTGAAAATCCCGATTCTGTCCAAATACATGGATCAGAGGCAGTACTTTAATAAAACACTCAAAATTCCCTTCTTTTATAAATTCCCGAAGCTGCACATATTCCCGGGAGTTGCACACACAGCTCATTTGTATCTTCGGCTCTTTTGAGTAGCCGCCCATAGCGTCATGATAAATCGTCACACTCTTATGAATCTTGTGAATAATAAAATCTTCAATCTTTTCCATATTTTTCCCGATCATCTGCACATCATACAGTTTGGGGCCCAGATTGAATACAACATAATTCATACTGTTCACATAAATGAGCTGTCCCGCAAATGCATAAGCCAGCTGATCCAGGCTGAATGCCAGAGTCATAATAAGGAGGATCAAAACTTCCTCAAAATAGTAAATCTTCTTCAGCTCTGTTGACTTCCAGATTGTCTTTTTCAATATTTTAGCCACCGTATCATCTCCGCCATAGGAAAATCCGATACGATACGGGATTCCCACTCCAATTCCATAAAGGACAGCGAACGCGGCCAGTGCGATCAGCTTTTCCTCAAAAATAATCTGTATATCAATAAAACTTAACACCCACAATACCATTGGATACAGGATAGACAGGATAACAATATTGGACACATCTCTCTTCCCCAGAGTCATCCATGTAACAATCAAAATAAGGATCGTAATGGCATAGTAAATAAGCGCATAATTAATTCCCGTAAATTTTTCTACAGTCATAGATATACCAGTAATACCGGGCGTAGCCAGTCCGTTGGGAATCATGATCCAGTTGGTTGCAATACTACAGCATAAACAGCCAATAACCAAAAGAAATCCTTTAAAAACCGGTGATTTTTTCATGGTGCTTTCCGCAGGATCTCACATCCTGCTTTCCTCCTCATACAGTTCCTTTTCGTATCCGCTGATACTTCTAACTCCTAGTATAACGAATCAATCTCCGGCCTGCAATATGGCAATTATTTTTTTCTTTCCGCATAGCGGCAGATGACCGCCGGCATTGCCGCGCATAAAATCAGAAGACCTCCCAACACAACCGCTGCCTGGGCTACAGGCCATTGGAATACAAAATAGTCCAGCCTGGACTCCATATAGAAGGACAGCAGCAAAAGTCCCGGTATGCCAGGAACAGCAAGCAAAACCAGCGTCAGAATGAAATAAGCAACTCCTTCATTTACCAACATTCTTCTTTGCTGCCGTTTCGTCATTCCCAGACTTTCCAGAACAGCAAATTCCTTTTGCCTTGTCAGGATTCCTACCGCCATAACATTAAAATAATTCATTATCCCTGCAAGAAGCAAAATTGCTCCAAGCGCTCCGAGAAGCAGCCGGCTGCCATTCACATAGCCTTCCGCCTCCTTTTGCAGTATCTGTTTGCTGATCTGGAAAAGTCCCGTTTCCTGTTTCTCCTCTCTTATCTGGTTTTCTCTGAATAAAATCTGCTGTACTTCCTTTTCTGCCGCTGCCTCTTCCCCTTCCTGTACATTCATTTCCACGGAAAAGGTCTTCTTTTCTGTCTGAAGTTTCTCAAATCCTTTCTCGCTAATTGCAAAGTACAGAAGTCTCGGTCCATGCCATGTCTGTTTCAATTCCGGAAAACCTTCAAGTGTTGTGTCCATATAGCCGCACAGTGTCATTTCTGCCGACTCCTTTTCTCTTTCCTCTTTTGTCCGAAGAGAGGTAAACCAGACCGGCTCTCCCACTGCTTCTTCCGCCTGCTTCTGCTTTTCCTTAGACAGAATATGATCCTGCAGGAGAAGTACGCCAAAGCCCTCCTCCAAAGCTTCCATATCCAGTTTCAGCGACTGTTCTTCCGCAAATGCCTTGAGTTGTTCTATTTCTTTGCCTGTCAGAATTTGAATGGTACATCCACCTGTCTCTATAATCATCTGCTCTGTCTTCGCCTCATCCGGATCATCCACAAGCGGGCGAATGCCTGCTTGAGTAAAACAGACGTCCATATAGGCGCCTTCCGTCAGATGCACATTCTCCGGTTTATGATCTGTCACTTTCAGAAGCTGGTTCTTTACTTCTTCAGAGACAGGAGAAAATTCATCATAAGCATTTTCCGATAAAAGTCCGGTCATGCTTCCCTCTGTCAGGAAAGGATCCTCTCCCGGATCTCTTCCAAGATACTCTTTTCCCCACCCCTCTGCTTCTGCCCAGGGGGCAAATCTTCCGGCAATCACAAAATCCGGCATATTATCAAACACGTTGCCGTAATCTGTTCCTTCAGTGATCACCACTGCCCCCATCGTCGTCTCAAGTCCAAGAAACAGTGAAAGAACCGTCCATATCAGCCTGCCGCGGGTCCGAAAAAGATTCTGCCACGCCATACGGCGGATTTCCCGGCGTTCCTTCCATGTATTTTTCTCCGTCTTTTTCTCTGCGTTTTTCTTTCTTCTTTTTTCCGACCTTTCCCCTTTTTTTCTGCCTGTATAGTGCATAGCCTCCAGACAGGACATCTCCACTGCCCGAAATACTACTGCCCCTGCTGCCGCTGCTGTTACAATTCCAACAAAAAGAATCGCTCCTGCCAGAAGCAAAATAGAAAATACAGAAAGACCTCTGCTTCCCCCATACTGTGACAGATACTGCCTGCCCAGGACACGGGGCAGCCATGTAGACAAAAATATCCAGGAACTTCCGGCTCCAACTGCTGTCCCCCCTAAAAACACAATCCCTATCTGTCGAAAATAAAAACTTCGAAGCTGTTTTTTTGTTGCTCCAAGTGTATGCAAAAGACCAATCTGCCTGATATCTCCGGTCATGGAAATCCAAAGTACATTAAAAATCAGAAAATAAACTGCAGCCAGAACAAGAAACGCCCCTAACACAGCCATTTCATATCCTCCCAGAAAACGGTTCAGTGCTTCATAAGCGTAGGTATTTCCTCCGGTAAATGTCTGTGCGTCGTCTGTCATCTTCACATCCTCGTACAGTTTTTCCTCTGCAGTATGTCCGTCTATCCGGTCATCCTGGCAGATCAGAATATCACTTTCTTCATCCAGGTTTCCGCCCCATGTTCTCAGTTTCTTTTCTGAAACATACCCCTGCGCCGGGTGGGAGGCGGGATTGGTGTAATCCCGATACCACCCGCTTAAGAGGAAGGTTGCCTCTCTCTGCTCAAAAAGACCGATCTTCACAGTAAGAGAAATCTTCATCCCTGATCTTGGTTCTGTAATTCCCATCTGTTCTAGGACCCTTATCGGAAGCATTATCTCATTTTCTTCTTCCGGGTAATGTCCCTGGATATCCGTGTATGCAGGTTTCATCATCTCTTCCCATGCAATCTGGTCCAGTACCGCAATCCCACATACCGATTCTGTTCCGTTGTAAGCATATCCGACTGTCTCCATCCGGCCTGCTTTTTCTATATATCCAAGTTCTTTTATTTTTACATACTGCTCTTTGGTGCCATCTTCCAAAATTGTAGCAGCCGCCGTTCCATCCCGACGAACCGCCCGGAGATACTCTGCCTGCATTTTCCCTTTTGCCGTACCAAATACCATGGTAAGTGTAAGGATTCCCAAAGCCACCGCCAAAAACAGTATCATATTCCTTCCACGGCTCCCGGCCGCATTTCTCGCCGCAAGAATCCGTATCACAGAAGGATTTTTTTCTGAAACATGTCCTCTTTGCGCCATCAGAATCTTTCCTCCCATCTTTTCTCTTCGTCAGAATCCGCTGCAAGCCTTCCGTCAGACATACAAATGATCCGATCGGCCATCTGAGCCACCTCCTCCTGATGAGTGACTACAATAACGGTCTGATGAAAACGTGCAGCACATGTTCTAAGAAGTCCCATTACTTCCATCCCGGTCTCTGAATCCAGGCTTCCTGTAGGCTCATCCGCAAGGATAACCGCAGGCTTGGCAAGCAGAGCCCTGGCAATAGCCGCTCTTTGCTGCTGGCCGCCTGATAATGTCTCCGGCATTTGATGCAGCTTTTCTTTTATCTTCAGAATTTTCAGCATTTCCTCCAAAAATGCCTCATCCAGCTTTCCCCCGTCCAGGCGTATCGGAAGCGTAATATTCTCATACACATCCAGCATGGGAACCAGGTTATACTGCTGAAAGATAAATCCGATATTTCGTCTCCGAAAGACAGTCCTTTCCTCTGCCGTCATATCCTTTAAGCTTATGTTTCGTATCCATACTCCTCCTTCTGTAGGCTCATCCAATGCCCCAAGAAGATTCAGAAGTGTAGTTTTTCCGCTTCCCGATGTTCCTACAACCGCAAGAAATTCGCCCTCCTCTACAGAAAGATCAATACCGTCCAGGGCATGTACCTCATAGTCTTCTGTAACAAAATATTTTTTCAGTCCAACTGCCTTTACAATTTTCATCTTTTCTTCCTCCGGTAATTTCCCAGTATATGCTGGTATATTTGCCATAAAAAGAGAATACTATATAAATCTTACAATCCTGTGACAAAAAAGGGACAGGCCGCTTTTTGTCCTGTCCGCTTTTTCGTTCTCACATTTCTTCCTTTGTCTGCACAGCATCTATTCTTCTGTGGGAAAGAAAATCTCCATCAGCAGTCCTCTTGTTTGTCTCTTTACCCGGATAAAGCCTCCCTGCGCCAGGATGATCTGTCTGGCAAGATAAAGGCCCACCCCAAATCCTTCCTGCACACGGACTTTCTTTCCCCTGTAAAATCTCTGGAATATTCTGTTCTCCTCCCCGGCTTCAATGCCAATTCCGTAATCTCTCACAGAAATTTTAAGAAACATTTCATTTTGCAACGCGCTTACTTCCACATGTCCGCCTTGACCGCTGTACTTTACTGCATTATCCAGCACATTGAAAAAGGCCTCGCCAAGCCAGTTTGGATCGTGCCTAAGTTCCAGATCGGATGGAATCGATACCTGGAAGTCCAGTTTTTTTTCTTCTGCCTGTGCCTGTATCTGTCCCAGGGCATTCAGCAGAGTTCTTCTAATATCTTTCGATTCCTTTCTTATCTGTATCATGTCATGTTCCAATCGTGACATTTTGATGAAACTTTCTGTGAGAAACCGGATTTTCTCTTTAGCTCCCTCTGCCGACTGGATATACTGATATGCCTCTTCATTTCTTCCTTTTGTTTCCCCTTTTGCAAGTTCCAGATAGCTTTGGATATTTGCCAGGGGAGTCCGAAGCTGATGGGCAATTTCCGTAATAAGTTTCTGAAGTTTTTCCCGGCTTTTTTCTGCCTCTTCCTGACGCCCTTTCGCCATCCTGCATATCCGAATCAGCCGGTCTTCTATCTTCGCATAGATTGTCTCTTCCCCGGCTGTTCTGTTGGTAACTTCTTTTTCTTCCAGCACAAGTTCCGTGAGCTCAAGCAATGTTTCCATTTCCCGTCTTCTTTGCTTTCTCTCTATCCAAATAGAGATCGTTCCTCCAGCCGCAATACCTGCTGCAGCTGCCGTCACAAGCCAAATCCACATTTTCTTCCTCCCGCCATTGTACTTTTTTCTCATTCTCCAAACCGGTAGCCCAGACCAAATACGTTTTTGATCAGAGCTTTCTGCACTTTTTGATCTCCTATTTTTCTGCGAAGCCTTCCAATCGTGACACTGACTGTATTTTCCTCTACAAATTGTCCGTCAATCCCCCATACGCTCTCAAGGATCATTTCTCTTGTCAGAACCTGCCCCTGATTTTTAGCAAAAAATTCGAGCAGATTATATTCCCTGGCTGTCAGCATGATTTCTTCTCCGCCCCGGAAGACTCTTCTTTTCTCCGGCCAGACTTCCAGATCATCAAAAATGAATACTTTGTCTTTATCTGTCCTTCTAAGAACAGCCTCTATCCGTTTCAGCAGAACTTTCATCTGAAACGGTTTTACTACATAGTCATCTGCCCCGGCGTCAAAGGCTTCCAGCATTTCTCTTTCCTCATCCCTGGCTGTCAGAAAGATAGCCGGAAGTTCTTTTATTCCGTTTCTTAATATTTCTTCGTATAACCGGATTCCGTTTCCATCCGGCAAGGTCACATCTATCAGCAGCAAGTCTAAATTTTCGCCGTTGTTCAGCATTTGTACAGCTTCTTTGCAATCATAAGCACAAGATGCTGCAAACCCGCCTTTTTGGAGTGCGATTTTCAGAGCCTGATTCAGCATTTTGTCATCCTCTATAATCCCGATCCGTGCCATCGTTTTCCCTTTCTTTCCATTGTTTTTCAAGATAGCGTTGGTGTACAAGAAGTCAATACGCTCCCTTGTACACCGATGCTACATACCTATGTAATCATATCACATTGTACCCGCCATGTAAAAATTCCATTATTTTGTTATAATCTTCTGTAACGAATGAATATGCTCATGCGTCTAATAAGCAAAGAGGGGAGGGATGCCAAAATGAACGCTGACTTTGAAGAGCTTTATGAACGCTTTTTTCATGATGTATATTTATTTATACTTGCTGCAAGCGGAGATCCTTACATTGCTGAAGAAATCACACAGGAAACGTTTTTCAGAGCTCTGAAAGAAATCCGGCATTTTAAGGGAAATTGCTCCGTGAAATCCTGGCTCTGTCAGATTGCCAAAAATTTATACATCAGCCAGAAGCGAAAAAAGCCTGCCCTTTCCACCGAGGATATCCCTGTAACGGACATATCTACGGAACAAAGCGCGGAAGATCTTTGTATACAAAATCAACAGGCTCTTTCCCTTTACAAAATCCTTCATTATCTGGATGAACCCTATAAGGAAGTCTTTACACTGCGCACGCTGGGTGATCTTTCCTTCAGGGAGATTGGCGAGATTTTCGGAAAACAGGAAAACTGGGCAAGAGTAACCTATTACCGGGCCCGTATGAAGATCCAGAAAAAAATTCAAGAATAATTTTTAAGGAGCGTGAGTTTATGAAAATATCCTGTAATATCATTCGTGATCTTCTCCCGCTTTACCTGGACCAGGTATGCAGCGAAGAAAGCAAAGATATGATAGAAAACCATCTGACTGAATGCGAAAACTGCCGGGAATACTACGATCAAATGTCTGCCGATGTTCCCGACATCAATATTGATCCGGAAGAATCTGCAGACCCTTTAGATGATAAAGCCATGATAAGAAAATTAAGCCGCCGTATTACATCCCGGCAGTTTATGATCACCGGTATTACTTTGATCGTTGTTTTTATCATTGGCTGTTTCCTCAATTCTCCCGACTTTTCCTCTGCCTCTTCTCCGTTCATTGACAAAGCGAAGGAAACCGTACTAGAGACCATACCGGTTCTTGACTCAAGAATTTCCACGGATAAGATTACGCCCGGCGATGCCTACCGTCTGGAAGATGGTTCTATCTACTGTTCCTTTACTGTCAATTCTTCTTTTTCTTCTTTCTCGGAATGCTATGTGACGGATCAGGATGGAGAACAGAAACTTCATACAAACTATTTTACAGACTTCAACGCCCTGGCTTTCCAAAAATCTATAGATGATCGCATCAATGAACTTTTTCATATCAACAGCAGCGATGAGGCGACAACATTCTATATGGTTGTACCTGAAAAATCCGGAACCTGGCCCGATGATGTCAAAAATCCTTCTGAAGGCAGGCTTGTCATTCAGGATACCAGCGGCGTATATTGCGTAGGAAAAGGCGGGGAGATTCTCGCTCTGTGGGAAAAAGGTCAGCCTCTTTCACAAGCTCCCCAAGAGATTGAAAAACTAGTCGCCGACGAACGTGCCATGATGGAAGAAGATTATGCACAAATGGAGGAAAATACAGAAGGGACCGACGCTGGCGAAGAAGACGGCACAGTAGAATGGTCAAAAGACTTTAGAAAAAATTTCTGGAGGACTATTTGGGATTCGAAAGAATAGTGCAACAAAGGAGACAGTTGGCAAAACTCCTGTCTCCTCTTTTATCCTATTGAAAAAGTTCCTTTCTCAAAAGCTCCAGCTCATCTTTGTAAATGCAGTTTTTCAAAGTCCCTCTTTCTACCGCTTCCCTGCATTTTTCAAAATCCATCCACATTACTTCTTCTACTTCTTCTTCCTGAAGACTCAGGTTTCTTTCATCTACTTGCTTTTCGTAGAGATAGACAGCGCTAAGCTCATTATCCCGAAAGGGCTTTCCGTAAAATTCATCTTCAAAAGCACTGTACCTCATGCCCGCAAACCGAAGATCGCTTCCTTTTGCATCTATTCCTAATTCTTCTTTTAATTCCCGCAAAGCTGCCGGGAGATAATCATCTCCTGCTTCCACATGCCCCGCTGATGAAACATCATAACATCCCGGGTTGGAGTCCTTACAGGCACTTCTTTTTTGCAGGAGCAGATCATACCCGCTCTGTTCATTCTTCCGTATGATCCACACGTGAGCAGTAGGATGCAGGCTCCCTTCCAGATGAGCTACTCCTCTTTCTGTAACAATTCCGCTTTTCGATCCATCCTCGTTTAAAATATCAAAAAGCTCCATCGCTCTTCCATCCAATGCTGCCATAAGAAGTGTATCCGTTTCGTCATACACAAGTTTTAAGGAGAAAAAGGGGTGGTCCTCGTTCATCAGGCGAAAGAAGATCTTATCTCCCTCCCAGATATTCAGATCAAAGACCTTTTCCTTCTCCACCCACTCCAGTTCTCCTTCATCGCAGGGGTGCGGCTCTCCCTCAAATCCGTCGGCGGTATAAAGTGACATGTATTCTGTAACAGAATCCCCATATACAAAGGTGACAATTCCCCTGTATTTCCAGGAGGTCAGTGTGTACCCTGTCTCCTCCCACACTTCCCGCAGCAGACATTCCTCCGGGCTTTCACTGTCTTCAAAGTGACCGCCCACTCCGATCCATTTATCCTTATTGACATCATTCTTTTTCACTGTCCGATGGAGCATTAGATATTTTCCGTCTTTTTCAATATAACATAATGTGCTTAATCTTATCATATTTCTTCTCCTTTGTACTCCTGTGTACTTTTTATACTACTATATAAATTTTATGATATCTTATCTGACTGATTCCAGCAATATCCTTTACACCGGTATACTGTCTCTTACGCATAGTGCTCCATATCCCACCTGATTATTGGGATAAACTGTGAAACCGGGGAGTTCTGCTGCTCCTTTTCTCAGATATGCCTTTATCTTCTCCCCATACAGATAGGCATCATTTCCCCTGACAATCCCCCATTCCATCAAAAGAGAGGCCGCCCCTGTCACAAAAGGCACTGCAAAAGAAGTTCCTGTTACAGAAACAATTCCCCCTCCCGGAGCCCGGGTTGATATATTTACTCCAGGAGCTGCCAGATCCGGTTTGGTACGATATCCTTCTCCATCTGCACCCCGTCCGGAAAAATCTGCATACGTAAAAGTCAGTGCATTATAGGCCCCTACGGTAATAACCCTGGAAGCTGTTGAGGGGATAGTGAAGGTTCTTTCCTCAATAGGGAAAAGAAAGCCTGTTCCCCGATTGAGAACTTCCTCCGACGGAAGCCACATCTGATAATTTCCGTCCACTACCTTTCCCGCTGTCAGAACAACAGTCCACACTCCTGAAGCAATATAACTGTCCACCGGAAGAAGATCAATAAAAATCTCCTGCACCAGACTATAAGGACTTGGCTCTCCATAATATATCAGAATTTCTGTAGGCCCCACCTGTATTCTCTGCGTACCTATCACCTCGCGGATAGGTTCTGTCCGAACGCCGGAAGGCGTAATAATAGAAAAGCGCACTTCATCAGCGTAAGTCTTCCAGATCTGGATATTTAAAGTAGGCTGGCTTTCCTGGACCGCCAGCTGTACCTTCACTTCTTCTCCGCTTCTGATCTTTCCGGAGGTGTGCCCGGCGCTGTTTCCTTCGTTGCCTGCCCCTACACAGATGCTGGTACGTCCCAGGTTCGCAATGTCATCCATATATCGTTCCAGAAGCGAACTTCCGTCATGTGCTCCATATGTATTACCAAAACTGATATTCATTGCCATAGGCATCTGATATTCCAGAGACTTTCGGACGGCATAGTCAATTCCCATCAGCAGCTCTGTTGTCCTCGGGAAGCCGTCTGCCCTTGGAGATGCCAGTTTTACAACTAACAGGCTGCTCTTTGGCGCAACACCTGCATACCTGTCTCCTTCACTGCCTCCGCCTCCGGCTGCGATAGCTGCAACTGCCGTCCCATGACCTGACCGGTCTTCTTCCGGTACTAATTGCCTTCTCTCCCCTTCCGTTTCCGCACGGATAGCGCGATCAATCTGTTCCGCCGGATATTCTGCTCCTATCTGGTAGCCTTCCGGCGGCTTTGCCTCCTCTGTCCCCCGGGCGGCAGACTGGTCCCACATGGCAAGAATGCGTGTCGAACCGTCTTCCCATCTGAAATCCTGCAGCATATAGTCAATGCCGGAATCTATAATGGCTATCAATGTTCCTTTCCCGCTCAAAGAAAAAGGTGTATCCTGCACAGCATTTATGCAGGATACACGCTTTCCGTCATATACCTGGAAAAACAGTCGCTTCGGTTTCTCGATATACTCGATTTCCGGCAGCAAAGACAGCTCGTTTAAGCGGGACTCCAAAATCGTGATCACCGCGTATTCATTCAAAAGCTCTGTCACCTGAACAGCTATCGCTCTGGCTCTTTCAAGGCTTCCGGAATATTTGACAATAACATCCCACTCCCGGTCAATAGGATAATACCCCACATCCAGTTCCAGCGACTTTTCCCTCTCCTCTTCTGTAGCATCCAGCGCAAGGTTCAAAAGATTTTCTACCTTCTGGCTTTTCATCCGGCCACCTCGTTTTCCTTCTGCAGTATCGTCCTGTATTTGGACACTGCATTTTTATTACATCATATGCCCGGAATATAAGAATATAACCTTTCCTAGCACACTGCAATCCCCGAATCTGTGTATGGTGCGATAGAAAGAGGGATAAAAAATCCTCTCTCGTGGCGGCACAAAGGACAGATCTCAGGTACCTTTGACCCGCGGAAGATGTGCCCGCAGTTCAGACACATCCATGCCCCCTCTTCGGCAAATTCAAAATAGGTATTATTTTCCAGAAGTTCTTTGATCGTCCCGAACCTTTTCGCATGTATTTTTTCCACTTCTGCAATCTGGAAAAATGCAGACGCCGCCTCCAGAAATCCCTCTTCTTTTGCCTGATTTCCAAACACCTGATAGACATCTTTATATTCTTCTGTCTCGTTGTGCTCTGCAGCAGCCAAAAGCTCTGTCAGAGAATCAAAGGTATCTACCGGAAAACCGCTGCATATTTCGATGGTCTGCCCCTCTGCCTCTTTTAAAAGTTCATAATAGCGCTGGGCATGAGCCCGCTCCTGCTCTGCCGTAAAAAGGAAAATCTGGCTCACTGCATACATATGATGCTCCCGGGCCATCTCTGCTGCAATGGTGTAGCGGTTTCTTGCCTGACTTTCTCCCGCGAACGCCTTCATCAGATTTTCTTTTGTTTTGCTTCTTTGAAAATCAACTGCCATGATACATACTCCTTTCATTTTCTTTCTATAGTATGTACCATGGCAGTGCCAGATTATTCATTATTTTACTGGAATCCGATCAGTCTCCTTGCAACAGTATACGCCAGAGACGAAATCTTCCGTCCGGATCTTCCCGGAAGATTCATTGTCTGTCCTAAAATCCCATAACGGATCTTAAAGTAAGTTTTTACATCCTTCTTCCTCAAATATAGCCAAAGGTCCTTCTTTTTATCAAGATTTTCCCTCTCCTTAGAGCGGATACACAGAATAGAAGAAACCGTCATCATGATAGCCAGATAGTTTATCATATATTTTTTCAGCTTCTTATTCGTTATCTCCTTCATCTGATACATATCGATCATTTTCTTTGTCACAAAGATCTGCTGGTCTACCCGTTTTATCATAACCTTTTCGTTGACGGATTGATCTTCCCGGCCGATATAATAACGGTAAAAATCTTCATCCATGTAATACATTTTTCTCACATGCGGCAAAGGATAGTATACATATATATTATCAACATAAAATGTATGCTTCGGCAGACGCAGCTGGCAGAGCTGCAAAAGCTCTGTTCGGTAGATAACGGAGTGCATCAGAATATACTGATCCAGATGGAAATGACCGATATCAGACCAGTGAAAAATCTCATCCTGGGGCAGTACATTCCGATAATGGATACACTTTTTATTCTCCATGCCTTCTTTTTCATAAACATAGTTGGCAATCAGCATATCTACCTGCTGTCCCTCTTCTTCAAATCCACGAAGCACCTGAAGGATTCGGTGCAAAGATTCTTCCTTGACCCAGTCATCGCTGTCTACTACTTTAAAATATTTGCCGGACGCTGCTGCCAGTCCGCTGTTGACAGCATCTCCATGCCCTCCGTTCTCTTTATCGATCACCTTAATAATATCCGGATATTTTTCAGCATATTCATGTCCTATTCGTGATGTATTGTCCTTTGATCCATCATTGACAATGATAATCTCTACATCCTCTCCCCCGGGAAGAATACTTTCGATTGCATGAGTCATATACGCCTCTGAATTATAACAGGGAATTGCGAATGAAATGTATTTCATAATTTTTTCCTCCTCGACTTCTTTAGTATTATATAGTATTCCTGCCTTTTTTCCAACTTAAACTTTGCAAAATCTTCTTTGTCTGATTGTAAAAAAACTTTTTTTCCGTTATATTTATAGTAAGTACACACAACGGAGGTAAAAAGGCATGAAAAAAAATATCATTGTGGGACAATCCGGAGGTCCGACTGCTGTCATCAACGGAAGCCTGTACGGAGTTGCTTCAGAGGGCGTCAAAAAAACTTCTGACATTGATACAGTATACGGTATGATCAACGGAATTGAAGGATTTCTCCACGGTAATTATATGGATCTGGGCGCTCTTGACAAAACAAATGAGCTGGAACTGATCCGCACTACTCCCGGAGCTTATCTTGGCTCCTGCCGTTACAAGCTGCCGGAAGATCTTCATGATCCGGTTTATCCGGAACTCTTCCGCCGTTTTGAAGAGCTGAATATCGGCTATTTCTTCTATATCGGCGGAAATGATTCTATGGATACGGTAAGTAAACTGTCACGGTATGCCGGTTTTATGAACAGCGATATCCGCTTTATCGGCGTTCCTAAGACTATTGACAACGACCTGGTAGAGACAGACCACACTCCCGGATATGGGAGCGCTGCAAAATATGTGGCAACCACTGTCCGTGAAATTGCGATCGACGCTTCTGTATATGATAATAAGAAATCTGTCACCATCGTAGAAATCATGGGACGACATGCCGGATGGCTGACTGCCGCCAGTATGCTGGCAAGGAAGTTTAAAGGCGACAACCCGGTTCTTATTTATCTGCCTGAAGTAGCCTTTGATCCCGATGCATTTATTGAAAAAGTCCGCTCTTCTCTTGAGAAAACCCCCAATCTGGTGGTATGTATTTCTGAAGGGATCAACGACGGGAAAGGAACCTTTATCTGTGAATATGCAAGTGAAGTGGGCACAGACAACTTCGGTCACAAAATGCTGACCGGTTCCGGCAAATACCTGGAAAACCTGGTAAAAGAAAAACTGGGCGTTAAAGTACGTTCTGTAGAATTGAATGTATGCCAGCGCTGCTCCTGCGCTCATCTCTCCCGTGTGGATCTTGACGAGGCGGTAAACGCCGGCATTTACGCTGTACAGGCTGCACTTGCCGGAGAAAGCGGTAAAATGATCACCTTTATCCGCAACAAGAGCGTTCCCTATGAATTATCCTACGGCACAGCAGATGTCAACATTATCTGCAATAAGGAAAAACCGGTTCCGGCGCAGTGGATCATCGGCGAGGGTTCTGATATCAGCGAAGAATTTGTGGACTACGTACGTCCTCTTACTCAGGGACATGTAGAACTTCCCACAAAGAACGGAATCCCGCTCTTTGCTTACAGAAAAGAGAATTAATGACCAAAAGACAGGAGGCATGATCTGCATGCCTCCTCAGACTGTAGACAAAGTCCCCGGCATACGCCGGGGCTTTTCTTTTCCAGTTATC
>NZ_JAYAZJ010000089.1:0-9107 GCF_037273965.1 Claveliimonas sp.
AGCAGGGGATGAGAGAATCGAACTCCCGCTAAGAGTTTTGGAGACTCCTGTCATACCATTTGACCAATCCCCTGTACCTGTTCCCGACCTAAATCGGTCACTAGATATTTATATCACAGCCGGGAGTATTTTGTCAATTGTTATTTTGAAAAAATTGCTATTTTACAGGTTTGCCAAGACAGAAAAAATATTTCAAAAGAAAAAACCAGGAGTTTATGAGATAAGAGTATGGTATAATATGGCGTAGGCAATGAGCCGTGCAGAAATACAAAAGACCAAAATGCCGCTTGCAGGCAATTTGGGCATTTTGTATTTCTATAGGGCGAAAGCCCGACAGCGAGAACCCGGAGGGTTGGAGCTGGGACGGCGAAAAGGGAAGGACGGCGAAGAAGAGGCGAAAGCCCGACAGCGAGAACCCGGAGGGTTGGAGCTGGGACGGCGAAAAGAGAAGGAAAGCGGAGAAGAGTATATGGAAAAAGTATTTGAATATGATGAGATCATCCATGAAATTCCGGAAAAAGGAGGAGCCTACGTGATCTTCCCCTGGAACATTAAGGAAGTCTTCGGCAGGGGCAGAGTCAAAGTCCATGCAGAGTTTGACGGGATTCCCTACAACGGAAGCATTTTCAATATGGGAGTGAAGGATGCTGATGGAAATGTGTGTTATATCATCGGAGTTCTGAAAGCGATCCGGACAAAGCTTGGGAAAAAGGACGGAGATTCCATTCATGTTGTGGTAAAAGAGAGGGAGTAAAGATGAATTTCGAGGACGAAAAAGACTATATTATGCGGCTGATCAAGGAAATGGTGAGAGTGCTGTTTTCTTTGATGCTGGGAAAGTCATACATTTCTGTGGAAGAGGAAAAGCAGAACAAGACGGAAGTATCCGGAATGAAGCTGCCGGATTATATGGAAATGGTGGATGAAGGAAACGTAAACGAAGCGGAAAATATCCTGCTGGATGGAATAGACTATTCGGATAGAAACAGCGTGAGAGTAGCAGCGGTTTTTTATCAGTATGTAAGTGAAAAAGAAGAGGAATTTTTACAGCTTCACAATTATTCCAGGGAAGAGGCGCTGGATGGTATGAAGCAGTTGATGGAAAATGCCGGATACGGACAGTTCTATCAGGATATCAATATATAAATATATGCAGAACAGGAGAACGGTAAAAAATGATAGTGATTCGTAATGAAACAGAAAAGGATTACAAGACAGTAGAGGAGATTACAAGAAAAGCTTTCTACAATATTTATGTCCCGGGATGTATGGAACATTATCTGGTCCATATTATGAGGGACCACGAAGATTTTATAAAGGAGCTGGACTTTGTTATTGAGCTGGATGGCAAGGTGATCGGAAATATCATGTATACAAAGGCGAAACTGGTGGATGAAGCCGGGGAAGAAAAAGCAATCCTGACATTCGGTCCCGTCAGCATTCTGCCTGAATATCAGAGGATGGGATATGGAAAACAACTCATGGAACATTCCTTTCAGAAAGCAAGGCAGATGGGCTATGATGTAGTAGTGATATTTGGCGATCCCGGAAATTACGTGAGCCGGGGATTTAAAAGCAGCAGCAGATATCACATCTGCCTGCCGGATGGTTCTTATCCGACCGCTATGCTGGCAAAGGAGCTGAGGGAAAATACTTTAGATGGAAGGAAATGGATGTATTACGACAGCCCTGTAATGCAGGTTGATGAAAAGGAAGCAAAAGACTATGATGACAGTCTGGAGAAAATGGAAAAGAAAGTGCTTCCATGCCAGGAAGAATTTTACATCCTAAGTCACTCCTGCCTGTCAGTATAAAAGGATTTATACTTTGAAAAATAGATTCTAAAAGTTTCCGGAAGGAGAGAGGGCATGGCACAGCATATTATTGTCACAGACTACGATTCCAGGTGGCCGGCAGAATATGAAAAAGAGTCAGAGAAGATCAAAGCTATTTTGGGAGAGAACTGCGTTGCGATTTACCATATCGGAAGTACGGCAGTGCCGGGATTGGCTGCAAAGCCGATTATTGATATTATGCCTGTAGTAAGAAGCCTTGAAAAGACAGATCAAAAGGCCTCTGAATTTGAAAAGGAAGGGTATGAATATCTGGGAGAGTTTGGCATCAGGGGAAGGAGGTATCTGCGCAAAGGCCAAGATGAGAGGACGCATCAGGTACACATTTTTGAAGAAAAAAACAAAGCAGATATCACCCGTCATCTTGCAGTGAGAGATTATCTTAGGACCCACCGGGAGGCAGCGGAACAATATGGCTGTCTCAAAACAGAGCTGGCGAAAGTTTACCCTTATGATATAGAAGGGTATTGCGATGGAAAGGAAGAGTTTGTAAAGAAGCTGGAACAGGAAGCGCTTCTGTGGAAAGGAGAACAATGAGTCAGGACATTAAAATGGTGGCAGTGGACATAGACGGAACCTTTGTCCACGCCGATTATACATATGATAAACCTCGGTTCCGCAGGATCTTGTCCCGCATGAATGAGGCGGGCTGCCGTTTTGTAGTGGCAAGCGGAAATCAATATTATCAGCTTCGGGACCTTTTTCCGGGATATTACGATGAGCTGTCTTTTGTAGCGGAAAACGGCGCTTTTGTCAAAGACCGGACAGAACTGGTTTTTGCGGCGGAAATGCCGGATGAGACAGTGAATGAGATTATTGACCTTTGCAGGGAATATCCGGAGATACAGAATGTAATGTGCGGGCTGGAGAGCGCATATTGCCAGAGAGGGGAAGTAGACGGGGAGTTTTTTGAGAAAACGAAAATCTATTATCACAGACTAAAATGGACGGATGATTTTAAAAAGGTGAAAGATCAGATCCTGAAATTTGCCCCTACTGTCCCGGATGAGAAAACATATTATTATTATGATATTTTTAGGGAAAGGCTTGCGGGAAAGGCGGAGCCCACAACAAGCGGACATGGCTCCATTGATGTGATCCTCCCGGGCTGTCACAAGGCGTCGGGACTGAAAAGGCTTGTAAAGCGGTGGGGAATTTCACCGGAACAGTGTGCGGCGTTCGGAGATGGAGGCAACGATATTGAAATGCTCCAATACTGCGGTTACAGCTATGCAATGGAAAATGCGGCGCCGGACGTAAAACGCGCGGCAAAGCATATCTGTCCCTCCAATGAGGAGGACGGCGTGCTTGTCACATTAGAAAAGCTGTTTTTCTGAATATTAGCAGAAGAATGATCGGAAGAAGGAGGAAAGGATGAGCCTTATGAAAATCGCACTGATGCACAATGAGCAGAACCTGCCTTCCTTCCATCCGGGATATACCATCAGGATAGGAGGGGACATCCGGGAGCTTTCCATGGAAGAGATGGAGAAGAAGGCGGAACATAACAGAGACTTTAATGTGGCTGTCTATGATGTGAAAAAATATCCCGCAACCAGGATTTTTGTTCTTTACCGTGCAAAGGGAGAGTACTATGATTTTGATTATGCAAAAGAACACCGGGATCATAAGCTGGAAAGAGAGAGATTTTCCTATGGCGGTATGGAAATCGTGCCTCCCGGACTTAAGATCACAGATCAATGTATCGGATGTGGAAAATGTAAAACAGTCTGTACCTTTGATGCCATTGTTCCCGGTTCGCCGTATCGGATCATGGGAAACCGCTGCGATGAATGCGGCAACTGCTATGTGAACTGTCCGGCGAAGGCAATTGTGAGTAAGGGGCTTTCAGATTAAGAAAAGGAAACGGAAGGAATGCCGAAAGGCAGTTGACACTGTGCAGAATGGAGCATATACTAAATGGCAACTGATACCGGACAAAAAGAACAACAAAACAGGCAGTGTTTTCAGCCTGCCGGTGTCAGGGAAGGGAGCGGAAAAAGATGCAGATATCCAGCAGATTTACAATTGCTGTACATATGCTCGCCTGCATAGATACCTTTCAGGGGCAATTCAAGATCACCAGCGAGTTTCTGGCGGGGAGTATACAGGTCAATCCGGTTATTATCCGTAAGCTGCTGTCACAGCTGAAAACAGCGGGACTGATCGAAGTAAAAAGAGGACCGGGAGGGACAAGTATCGCAAAACCCCTGGAGGACATTACCTTCCTTGATATATACCGGGCAGTAGACTGCGTGGAGGAGAACTCGCTGTTTCACTTTCATGAAAATCCGAATCCAAAGTGCCCGGTGGGCCGGAATATCCATTTTCTTCTGGATGATCGTCTGAAAAAGGTGCAGGATGTCATGGAACAGGAACTGAAGTCCATGACTCTGGCGGATGTGAAAGAAGCGCTGGATGCACGGCTTTTGGAGGAGGCATCCGGGGATACCGAATAAATTGGAAAAGAAAAGCCTCTGCATCTGTCTTTTTCTGACAGAGCAGAGGCGTGTTTTGTTTTTGGAAAATAAGAAAAATTTTGCTGTAGAAATATATTTACAGGTCAATTTTTCCGGTTGCGTCATCATTAATGACATAATATGCTGCAAATTCTTCCGGCTTTACATAGATATTGATACTCTTTATATCTTCCGGACCTTTTCCGGATTCTTTCATCCAGGTGTTTTTTGCTTTTACCAGGATTTCTTTTGTACTGAACTCTTTTCCCAGATATTGAAGATATACATTGGCTTTGAACTTTGGTATTTCCGACTCTGCATCTTTCAATACACCGGCTCTTGTCTCAATAGCCATTGTAGTATCTTTTGTTGTTGCAAGTGATTTGGGTGCCTGGGATGCGCCCGGCATATTCTTTTTTTCCATCGCCGATACCTCCTTAACTGATGAAAAATAGAAATGGAGTATACGGGATTCGAACCCGTGGCCTCAACAATGCGAATGTTGCGCGCTCCCAACTGCGCTAATACCCCATACAGAAAGTATAACACTCCGGGAGGGAAAATCAAGACTTTGGCAGATAAAAATGCCGGACGTAGTTAACGCTTGTTATGATATGCCGGGAATGTCAGGATGATCTGACATTCAGCCGGTCATAAGTATTTTTAAGGAAGATCAGTGCAAGAAGAAAAGCTGTAGCAGAAGCGGCAGGTGAAGAGAGCCATATGCCGTCCAGTTCCAGCAATCCGGATAAAAGCAGCAGAAATACAACCGGGAAGATAAAAGTATTGCAGGAAGCGGTGATAAGGGAAAATACCGGACGGTTCAGAGCAGTAAAAAAGGAGCCGGACAGGATGGAACACCAGCTGAATAAATAGGAAAAAGCAAAAATCCGCATTCCGTGGATGCTCATAGCCATCAGGTCTGCATTTTCACTGCTGAACAGAGAAATAAGCGTTTCGCCTAAAGTCTGCATCAGAAGAAATACAGCTAAGGATAAAAGGAAAGCGGCAGCTTGCCCGATCCTCTCGATCGCTCGTACGCGGGAAGGATTTCCGGCGCCGAAATTGTAGCTGATAGCCGGCTGCAGGGAGTCAGCCATGCCAAACATCAGGGCTTTCACCACACTGTCTACATACATGATAATACTGAAAGCGGCAACAGCCAGATAGCCTCCAAAAGATAAAAGCGCTGCATTGAAGATCATCATACAGACTGAGCCGGAAATGTTGTTGAAAAATTCGGAACTTCCATTCGCAATGATATTGCCGGTCATTTTCAGGGGAATCAACTTTTTAGTAAAACGTAAAAGCAATTTTCCCCGGAAGAACGGATAAAAACAGATCAGATTTCCAGCCATCAGGCTCAGGCAGGAAGCCAGGGCAGCAGCTTCAATTCCCCATCCCATAATGCCGATAAAAATCCAGTCCAAAAAGATATTAGCCAAGGACATACCAACGTTCATTGCCATACTGTAGTGGACTTTGCCGCATATGCGAAGATAGTTATCTACAGCAAAAAAGTGCATGATGAATATGGAAAATGCTGCATAGACCCGCATATACCGGACAGCCAGGACAGCTACCTCACCGGATGCCCCCAGAAAGCGGACAAGAGGCCAGGCGAAGGCGTATGCAGCAGCGCCCATTACAACAGCAGAAAGCAAAATTAAAAGACAGGAAGAAGAGAAGATGCTTCCTGCCATTTTTTCATCTCCTTTTCCAAGCCATATGGCGATTTGAACGGAAGAGCCGACAGCAACCATATCTGACAGAGCAAAGCTCATCATAATCAAAGGCATGACAAGATTGATAGCAGCCAGGGCTTCGGCTCCGATATAATGCCCGACAAAGACACCGTCAGCGATGGTATAAAGTGAAACAACTGCCATGCTGATCATATTAGGCAGGGCACAGCGCAGAAAAAGTTTTAAGGGAGCCATTTCCTGAAAGATCCGGTTTTGTTCTTTATATAAAGTTGTTGTATTGCTCATATGGATATTGTCCTCCTTCGCAGGACATAGTAAACTATAGGGTAAGACTATAGTCAAGGAGAAGAGTATGAAAAAAGAGTATTTTCTCACAAGCGGAGAGTTTGCGGAATTGTGCGGAACGACGAAAGAGACACTATTCCACTATGATGAGATAGGAATTTTAAAACCGGCATGGCTCGGAGAAAACCGATACAGATATTATACACCGGCACAGTTTTTTGATTATGATCTGATCCGAATGATGAAATATACCGGCAGCAGTTTAAATGATATCAAATGGTATTTCAGCCACTATGATACGGCGCATTTTCTGGAGATCTTCCGGAAAAAGCAGGAGGAGATAGAAAGAAAAAAAGAGGAATTGGAAGAGATCAGCCGCTTTCTTTCTGATACAATAAAAATGACGGAAAATGCGCTGGATGATGTCTATGATCAGCCGGAACTGAAATATGAGGAAGAGGAATTGCTTTTGGTTACTTCGATCATCCCGCCGGAAGGGGAATATATACACAGTGTAGCCAGGAGAATGGGAGAGCACATGAAAAAATGCGAGCGGTATGGTCTGAAAAACAGGGCAGTTTTTGGATCGATTATCTCAAGATCCAATCTTCTGGCCGGCTGTGAGGAGGAAAACGGATATTTCAGTAAAATCTCAGAAGGTACGAAATGGAGAGGAACAGATGAGAGAAGAAAAGAAAGTAATCCGGGCTCATGCGAAGAAGATATTCGAATGAAACCGGCAGGCTATTATGCCCAGGTCAATCATAAAGGAGATTACTCCACTTTTGGGAAGGGGCTGAAATGCCTGATAGATTTTATCAAAAAAGAAAATCTGGAAATCTGCGGAGATGGGTATGCCTATGATATGATCAGTTATCTTGCAGGAGGCGAGGGTGACACCTACGTTGTCAAAATTATGATTCCGGTCCGATCAGATGGGATGCAGCCTGCCGCCATATGATATGAAAGAGGGCAGCGCCAGAGATAATACTTCCAATATAGACTAAAATACCCGGGGTATTTCCAATTGCGAGGGCAATGGAAGAAAATACTTTCTGTGCCATAGGATAGTCCGGATTGATATAAAACATATTGATGGTGCCGTAGGAATCCAGGGTAAGATCCAGTATAAGCGCAATAAGGCAGCAGACGAGAAACAAAGCGGTGCTTCCCAGAAAACAGGACCATTTGGATGAAGAAGGAAAAATGCAGGCGGCAGTCAGGCCGATAAAAATCAGGACAATATGCCACAGATAGGAATGCACAGTCAAAGGAGCGTATCCGTAGTGCATTCCACTTGTGTCAAAGAAGGCAAAAATACCTCCCAGAAGGCCATAGTCTGTCAGGAAAGCTGCCAGGATCCCCAAAAGGCGGGGATTTTTTACCCATGGTATAAGGAGACAGACATACATCGGAATACTGCACAGCTGAAAGGGAAGATACCAGAGATTATAGTGTCCCTGTCCAAGCACAAAAGTAAGTGTATATTGCTTCCAGATTTCCGATACCAGCATAATTATGCCCCATAGAAAGAAAAAAGAGTGATATTTTTTCATGATTGCCTCCGGCCATGTTTTATGAAGAGTGTAAAGCTTTTCCATTATTATACACCATTTGAAAAATTTCATGAATATGATATACTAATGTACTGTATCGTGTTCTTTTGGATAGATGTACAAGCAAGAAATAAGTCAAGAAAAAGGAATGATAAGAGAATGAGAAAGAAAAATGCATGTATGCTGTTTCTGACAGCCTTTATCTGGGGAACAGCTTTTGTAGCGCAGAGTGTAGGTATGGATTATCTGGGGCCCTTTGGATTTAACGGAATCCGATCATTCATCGGAGGAATTGCCCTTTTTCCTTGCATTTATCTTTTAGGAAAATTAAATAAAAGAGAAAAGGGGAATGTGGAAAACAGCGGCAAGAGAAAGGATCTGATCGCCGGGGGATTAAGCTGCGGCGTGATCTTGTTTGCGGCAAGCAGCATGCAGCAGCTTGGACTTCAGTATACGACAGCCGGAAAGGCCGGATTTATCACTGCTTTCTATATTGTATTGGTTCCGGTACTTGGAATTTTTCTGAAACAGAAAACCGGATGGAAAGTATGGCTGGCAGTGGCTATCGCTCTGGCGGGGCTGTATTTTCTGTGCATTACAGAGTCCTTTTCTATAGGAAAAGGTGATATATACGTGTTCATTGGAGCACTTCTATTTTCTCTGCATATTCTGGTGATCGATCATTTTGCGCCGAAGACAGATGGGGTGAAGATGTCCTGTATTCAGTTTTTTGTGGCAGGTGTTCTCTCTCTGATACCAATGATGTTTTGGGAGACAACTACGGCAGATGGAATTGTAAAAAGCTGGATCCCGCTTTTGTATGCAGGAGTTCTCTCCAGCGGAGTCGCCTATACACTTCAGATCATAGGACAGAAAAATATGAATCCGACCATTGCGTCTTTGATCTTAAGTCTGGAATCCTGTATCTCAGTACTGGCAGGATGGGTAATCCTTGGAGAACAGTTATCTGTCAGAGAAAGTATGGGATGCGTCTTAATGTTTGTGGCAATCATTTTGGCGCAGATTCCCGGACCGAGTAGTGAAATTGCACAAAAGGAAGCCTGCTGATTTATAGGCAAAAGTGATGAAAAACAAATTTTTTCTGGAAAAATATTACAAAAAGTTAATTTGTCTGATAAAATGAAAAGAGACAGATAGAAGAATCCGTCTAATCCAGTTCCTGGATAGGCGGATTTTTGTAGTATGACGGGCATGCCGTCAGTCTGTGGTGAAAGTCCACAAGGGGCG
>NZ_JAYAZJ010000090.1:0-21471 GCF_037273965.1 Claveliimonas sp.
CCGCCTTTTCTATTTGAGATTTTTTTCAAGACTATTTTTGCACAATAATCTTCTTTTATTTTCTATTTTTTTGTATCTTTTTTGCAATTCTTTTATATTTCAGCAATTTTGCCTTTGTATCATATCTACAACCACATTTCTCTTTTTTGTCTCATTTCGTCATTTTTACTTTTTCTTTCCATCCTGGTTTTTCCAGATTTTCTTTTTCCAGTTAAGATGTTTTTAATAAAATTTTGTTTTCTTTTAGATTCTGAAAACATTTTAGACACATTTTCCTCTTATAATAAAACCAGATAGTTGAAAACACATCAACTATCTCCCCCCTCATAAAGTAAATGCATCGAAGGGTTCGCCCTTCGATGCAAACTTTACTCTCATTCCTTTTAAATAACTATAACTACAGGCTCCCTTCACAGGTTATCCTATGAAGGGAGCTTCTGTTTTTCTATTCCAATTTCTTTCAGCACTTCTGCAGAAATCTCCGGGAAAGGGATCACCGGTCCCGGATCTCCTTCATGATCTCCGATCATCTTTTCCATCCATATCATATGGTACCATCTGCCGAATTTAAAACCGCTGTTATGGAATTTTCCCACAAGTTTATATCCCAAATGCTCATGGAAAGAAGCGCTGTTCTTTGTCAGATATTCGTCCTCTTCCTCCGGATATCCGATGCAGGCATTGAGATTTCGAATATTTCTAAGTCTGGAAGCATCTTCCAGTGCCTGATACAGCTTTCTTCCTACACCGTTCTTTCTCTGGCCCTCTTTTATGTAGATCGTTGTCTCTGCCGACCAGCTGTACGCCTCTCTCCCCACAAAGTTTCCCGTGTAGGCATAGCCGATTATTTCACCGTCTTCTTCCGCTACAAGATAAGGGTGTTCCCGAAGAATATTTGTCATCCTTTGTCGAAATTCCTCCAGATCAGGCACTTCATATTCAAACGTAATAGCCGTTTTCTCTACATACGGCCTGTAAATCTCCAATATTTCCGGCGCATCTTCCAGGCATGCCATACGGACAATCACTGTATGTTTCATTTTGATTCCTCCATCCGTTTGTATTTAAAGCGGCAGATCCCTCTTTTCAAATCCTGCCACAGAAACTGTAAAAAGACAAAACGTCAACACAAATAATATCCCGACTCCAGCTAACGCCTCTGGTTCATATTGTACGATTTCTTCCGGCATAAACAAGCTTAAAGGCGTAAAATATTTTAGAAAATTCACCTTATCATTTACCTGGGAGAGCATCTGTATAAGAACAAAGATTAGGCCAAGTCCCGCCCCAATGCCGACAGAATATTTCAGTTCATTAAACATACATGCAGTCAGAAAACCAAGGGCCGCCAAAAAAAACTCCAAAAATAGCAGTCCTGCATTTAAAACAAGAAATTCCGAAACCTCAAGCTCTCCTTCGTACATCAAAGCGCTGAATACTATCACCAAAACAGATGCATACACAACCAGCAGCAGGATACCCAACAACAGAACAAACCCCTGTGTAACTAAGATTTTCTTCCGGCTGTAATGTGTGTTTAGCAAATAAGCCATTGAACCTTTATCTATATATTGCGCTGCCAGCTTATAACACATGATCATCGTATATATAAATGGAATGACGATCAGAATAAAACCGTACAGATAGTTAATAATAAAATCCAGCAAAGTAATTCCCGGATTCTGCATTCCAAATGCCGCAAAAAGCTCCGGCATACTTTCTGCCATAGCATTGATCCCTTCTCCTAGTTCCGGATCATACATCGCCGTAATGACACCTGCATATATTGTGATAATACCCATAAACAAAAGCAACAGCCTGCCGTTCGACTTTATCCCCATTTTCAAAAGCGGCATACTCATACCCGTTCCCCTCCGTAATACTGCAAAAATACTTCTTCCAATGTCTGGTGTCTGGCATTGATATCCTCCACCTCATATCGATTCAATTCACGCAACAGCTCCATCGTATTTCCTTTCATTAAAAAACATACTGTATTGCAGCTCCTTTTACTGCCCGGATATTTTCCCTGGAACATTTTTGCACTTCGTTCGTCCGAAAATGTAATCTCATAATGTTTGCTTCTTTCTGTCCTGATTTTCTCCATATTTTCGTCAGCAACTATTTTTCCATTCTTTATCATAACAATCCTGTCACATGTATTTTCAATTTCCTCAAAAATATGCGAGGACATCAGAATCGTTTTTCCTTTCCGCTGCTCCTCCTTTATCATCTCCACAAACTTATTTTGCATAAGCGGATCAAGCCCGCTTGTAGGCTCATCGAGGATCAGAACCGGTGCATCCTGCATGAAGGCAACTACCAGAGCGATCTTTTGTTTCATACCTTTTGACATTTTTTTCAATTTTACTTTAGGATCAAGCTCCAGATAATCGATCAGCTCGCCGGCATATCCCAAATCTTTCATCTGCTTCATTTCCGCCATAAAACGAATAAAGTCCATACCGGACATGTGATCCATAAAGGCAATTTCTCCCGGAAGATACCCAATCCTTTTCTGAATATCAGCCGCCCGCCGAAAACAATCCATACCAAAAATTTCCGAACATCCTCTGTCAGGCTTAATAAACCCCATCAGATGTCTGATCGTCGTTGTTTTACCTGCTCCATTTGCCCCCAGAAACCCAACTGTCTCCCCTGCATTGGCAAAAAAAGAAATATCGAAAATGCCTTTTTGATCCCCATAATCTTTTGTAAGATTCTTAATATCTATCACGCTCATAAATAATTCTCCTTGTAGCTTATTTTGCGCAGCATTTCTTTCCATTGATCAAATTCCCTTACCATTTCCTCAAAAGAAACAGGGAGATTCATTCGCCGCTTCTCCAAGAGATATCCTTCTGAGAGCCAACTCATTTTTATTGTAATTCATTGACTATTTTTTTCAACCCCTCCTGTCACCTCTTTATAGTCATCTTTCCAAATATTCCATGAGATAAGCAGCAGTTTATGAAATCTTAAACCCGGCTTAAGAATATTTCGTTTTCTTTTATTTTCTCCTCATACTTTTGACATATTTTCCCTTTATAATAAGAGTCAGATAGTTGAAGAACACATCAACTATCTCCCCCTCATAAAGTAACGCGTCAGGATCCGCAATCTCCCGACGCCATACTTTACTCTCTCATTCCTTTAGATAACTATAACGACAACGAAAACCCACCGGCCGAAAGGTCAGTGGGTTTTTGCTGTCTGTATCCCATTTCTTTTTATATCAACATAATTTTTATGTTTTCAGTTGTCATAATCTATTTCATCTGATAAAATAAACTCATATAACTCTACATAATGTATTTACCCAGGGAACCGATGGGGCGATATGCCAGCTACCCGGCAGAAAGGGGGTTGGTGCTTATGATAACATGGTCTGATCTATTTACCTTTATCATTATGCTTTGTGCAGTTATTAGCCTTGCAGCCGATAACCACCGCAAAAAATAGCGCCCCCACCCAGCCAGTGTAGCGCTATTTTTACAATACATATTCGCCGGGTGGCTAGGTTTTAGCTAGCTATCGGCTCCCTTGTTAAGTATATTATAGCAAAGATAAGTAAAATGTCAACTGCCCACTTTAAGTCTTGCAGACCAGTTGATTTCCACTGTCTATATTCCATTTTTATAGTGACATAATTTTTTCACTTTCAGTTGTCATAATCTATCTCATCTGATAAAATAAACTCATACAATTCTACATAATGTATTTACCCAGGGAACCGATGGGGCGGTATGTAGCCACCTACTCATAAGAGAAAGGGGCTGGTGCTTATGTACGTAACATACAGCGATTTATTTACTTTTGTTATTATGCTGGTTGCTGTTATCACCTTTGTTATGACCGTCAATAAGCATAACAAAAAATAACGCCCTCACCCGGAAAAGTGTAGCGTTATTTTATGAAACATAATTACCGAGGTGGCTAGATTTCAGCTAGCTATCGGTTCCCTTGTTAAGTATATTATAGCAAAGATAAGTAAAATGTCAACCACGCAAAATGAATCCCAAGGATGAGTCACACAAGACTTCCTTTTTCACCGAAAATACAAAATCAATACTTTCTTAATTCGGAGTTAAGAAATTTTCGTTTTCTTTTAGAATTCTATCATACTTTTGACACATTTATTCTTTATACTATGAATCAGATAGTTGATAAACAACTATCTTTCCCCCTCACAAAGTAACGCGCCAGACTTCGCAACTTCTGGCGTCACACTTTACTCTCATTCCTTTAGATAACTATAACAACAACGAAACCCGTTAGCCTTTAAGGTTAACGGGTTTTCGCTGTCTGCTCCTTTTCTTACCAGAGAGTTCCAATAATCACTACCGAATACAGAACTTGCATCCGTAAAGGTGTACCGCATCAGCAAGGTCTGACAATCTGAGAATTGCAAATTCACGGTCAATCACAACACTTGGAGATCCCGTTGTCAAATGTTGGTCCAGATAACAGGCCTTTATAACTCCGGATCAATCTGGGCTTTCATTTCTTTTGTTTGTCCACTGGCCAGATCTACAAACTGATCCTGGACATCTTCCATATGGAACTGCGCATAGAACGGGCAAAAATCCTGCTTTCATCAACAAAATATCAAGTTCAGAAAATTGCTGAAAAAATCGGAATAGAAAAACCAAACAGCTTCCGGCAGGCATTCAAACACGCAACCGGAATGTCCCCCTCGCAGTTTCGCCGAAAAACACCGGAACATTTATAAAACTGCCGGAAGCTGTTCCCTTTGATCCGTCTATTCAATTCCTTCCGTTTCAATAACAAATTTTACTGTTCCATCCATAGAAGAATCTTTTCCGCTAAATGTATCATAACGGCACGTTTCAGAAGACAAAGCCTCCAGGCGGTCCAACACTCCCTGCAATTCTTCTTTTACTGCTTTCTGGATCCGGGACGTTCCTTCTTCCTCCAACTGTGCCATACCCGCTGAAAGAGCTCCGGCACCGGACTGGAGCCGGGAGATCCCTCCTTTCACCTGTGCACTTCCCAACTGCAGAGAGCTCCCTCCCTTGGTCAGCTCTTTTGTTCCTGATGCAAGAGAGAACGCTCCGTTTCTTAATGAACCGCTTCTTCCAGAAAGACCGGCACTTCCTTGCGCCATCTGTGTTCCCAGAGTATCCAATCCGGCTGCCAATCTGTTCGTTCCTCCTGACATGGTCTCTATCCCAGCTGCAATGGAAGGACTGCTGTTTTTTATCTGATCTGCTCCATTTCGTAAGCTGTCATTAAAACCGTTCAACTTGTCAAATCCATCCAGAAGACTGTCAATTCCTTGCGAGGCCTCTCCCAGTTCTTCTGATGAATCCTTTAATTGTTCCATTCCTCCTGACAAACTTTCTACTGCTCCGTTCAGCCCACGCATGCCTTCCTCTAAAGTTTCCACCCGGCTCCCCAGATCTTTCAGATCTTCTTCGGGAAGCTGCTCTTTTACACTGCTGATCTCATCAAGTCCCCCCTTAAGATCCTCCATCTCTCCCGGAAGCTTTCCTGCGGCCGTTTCAAAAGTATTTAGGTCAGATTCGATACTGTCAATTGTTTTCGAAATTCCCGAGATATCTATCTGTGAAAAGTCCGGTTCCTGAACAGTGTTCAAGTTCTCCATTCCACTTAAGTTCTCTGCCGCATTCTTCGCATGATCAAGGTCAGTGATCACCTGACGGACCTCTTCCGCGGTTCCGTCCTGTCCTTCCTGCTCCAGGCAATTAGCCTCCTGTTCCAACTTACCTATCGTGGTCTCGATGGAAGAAACGCTCTGCTCCGCCGCATTTTTCGCACTGGCAATTTTTTCATTATTCAATGCTACTGTATTGTTGATCTGTCTGACCTGGTCTATACAGTCCGCTTCCAAACAGGACAGCTGCGAATCCATTGTTTCAAGCTGCCCGGAAACATCTTCCAACGCAGCCGCAATATTTTCCGCCGGATATATCATCTCTTCCTGCAGTTCTGTTTCCAGTCCTTCTGAAGCATTCGCCAGCTCACGGCTTACTTTTATCATATGATCCACTTGAATCAGTAGATTGTTTACTGCATCTTCAGAGAGTACTTCCCGAAGTCTGCCGGTTTCTTTTGCAAGTTCCTCTGATGCTGCCAGGATATCTTCACCGGAACTTCCCTCTCCATCCACACTGGCAGCAAGCTGTGCCGCTGCTGTCTTTACTTGTTCAAGTCCATCTCCCAGCTTCGAAAGATTTTCCGCCCTTTCCGAAAGCTGCTGTTCTCCCTTTATATAGGCGGTCACTCCTTCAGCCAACGCGTCCGCGCCTTCTGTATACTCCCGGGCCCCCAGTGCAATTGTATTGACCCCGTTGACATATTCCGTCACTGTCCCGGACAACTCGCCATTTACTCCCAGGTACTTTTGAATACTGCCATTCAGCACATCCACGCCTTCTGTATATTGATCTACACCAAGTGCAAGCGCTCCGGCCCCTTCATCTAAAATCTCAATTCCACTTTTAAGTGCCTGAATCCCCTCGTCAAACTCTTCATAACTGCTTCCGAGAGTATCTGCCCCGGCGGAGAGCTGCCGGGAACCGTCTGTAAGTTCCAGGGCTGCATTTTCCAGTTCATCTATCGAAGCCTGCAGGGAATCAAAATCTGTAATGTCCTCGGTGTGAATATCCTCCAAAAGGTCTGTCAATCCTATTGTAAAAGCAGGCGACATAGAAAAGTCTTCCACATCTGCGGAAATATTCAAAGTCTCCGGGATCGTAAGTGCCAAATCCTCGGCTTCTTTCATCTCAAGATCCAGGCTCTCCTTAAGTCCCGGCATAGCAAATCCAATTACAATATTCCGGTTTCCATCATTGATCACCTTTCCATTATCGATTACCACATTAGAAAATGTTTCATTCGGAAGAACAAGCCCTGTCATCATAACGAAGGGACTATATACCTCCTCTTCTTTTCCATTTACAGAAACTTTTCGTTTTTCATAATTCCTGTAATCGATCCGTATTTCCAGGTGTCCGTTTTTTCCTTTTAATTCTTCCGGCTTCATCTCTTTCCCGTCCAGATAATATGTCAATTCTACAGAAACCGGAAGATCCTGTTTTGCTGTTCCCTGATAGTAAATATCTTCTCCTTCCGCATTCCATACTATCTCACTTCCGTTTTTTGTAAATGTTTCTTCTCCCTTTACATTTTTCACCTCATCCAAAGAACTGACATCCGAAAGGCTTCCTGAGTTCTCGATTCCCTTAAGCCAGTCTGATACGGTCACTTTTGTCTGTTTTCCACTGGCGTCTGCATTGACATATACTGTTTCATCCTTACTGATCTCACTTTCTGCCGCTGCGTTGACCGGCATCACACACATCACCGCCGACATTCCTGCCGCGATGGAAACTGCCACTTTTTTTCTGTTTCTGTTCATATGAACCTACATCCTTTCTATACAATATTTCTTATCCTCTATGGCAAACCCGACTGATGTCTTACAGATTACTTTATCAAATATCATAAACATTGCCGGAAGCAGCAAAATCACTACACACATACTGATTAGAGCTCCCCTCGCCAGAAGCGTACAGATTGAGCCGATCATATCTACATTAGAATAAATCGCAACTCCGAATGTAGCCGCAAAAAAACTGAACCCGCTGCTGACTATGGATACCATACTGACTCTGTGCGCTATATCAATGGCTTCTTTCTTAGTCCGTCCCCTCTGTCGTTCCTTCTGGTATCGGCTCGTCATGAGAATCGCATAATCCACTGTCGCGCCAAGCTGTATTGTTCCGATCACAATGCTTGCTACAAAAGGCAGGCTGATGCCCTGATAATATGGAATTGCCATATTGACAGCAATTGCAAATTCAATTACAGCTACAAGAATAACCGGGATTGAAATAGATTTGAACGTCAGCATAATGATCAGAAAAATTGCCGCGACAGACACAGTATTTACCATTTTGAGATCCACATCTGTCACATCCTGAAGATCTTTCATCAGCGGCGCCTCACCAATCACCATAATATTTTCGTCATATGACTTTACAATAGTATCAATCCGGGCAATCTGAGCATTGACTTTATCTGTCGCGGAACCGTATTCCGAACATACAAACGCCAGCTCGCAGTGTTCACTTTTCAACATTTCTCTGATTTCCTGTGGAATCATAGAGTCCGGCACAGAAGGCCCGATCAGTGAATTTTGACAAAGGGTCCATTTCACCCCTTCTACCTCTCCAACTTCTTCCAGCATTTTCTGCTTCTTCACCTCATCCATATCTTTATCCATAAGAATCAGATGCATATTTGCCATGTCAAAATCTTCTGATAATTTTTCATTGGCAACATTGCTGGGAAGGGATGCCGGCAGTGACTGTGCAATATTATAATAGATATGAGTATTGCTGTTTCCGTAAATCGCCGGAGCAAGCAACAGTAGAAACAACACGATCCACGCTTTGTAATGCTTTGTAATAAATCCGGAAAGATGATCCATACTGGGAATCAAAAGTTTATGGGAAGTCTTTTCAATTCCTCTGTCGAATGTAAGGATCAGCGCCGGAAGCACTGTAACACAACAGATCACTCCCATAATGACGCCTTTCCCCATGACAATCCCCAGATCCCTCCCCAGGGCAAACGTCATAAAACAAAGCGCGGCAAATCCGGCAATCGTTGTTACAGAACTTGCCATTACAGATTTAAAGGTATTGGCAATGGCATGCCCCATGGCACGCTCTTTTTCTCCCGGGAATCTTCTTTTATTTTCCTCATAACTGTTTAACAGGAAAATAGAATAATCCATCGTGACCCCAAGCTGCAGTATTGCTGTCAAGGATTGTGTGACATAGGAGATTTCTCCCAAAAAAATATTAGTTCCCATATTATAAAGAACTGCAAAACCAATACTTACCAGAAACAGCACCGGCACCAGGAAGGACGCTGATGTCAGCTCCAGCACTAAAAGGCACAAAAGTACTGCAATTACCACATAGACCGGAAGCTCCTGAAGGCACAGGTTTTTAATATCTGTGACCACTCCCGTCATACCGCTGATAAAGCACCGTTTATCTGCAATTTCCCTCATCTGTGTGATCGCATCCATAGCCTCGTCCGAAGAGGTAGTATTGTCAAAAAGCGCCAGCATCATCGTTGCATCTCCCCGAAAAAATGTTTCCCTCATCTCTTCAGGAACCATTTCCACCGGAAAGCTAAGATCTGCGGCATCATCATACCACAGCACATCTTTTACATGAGGAACTTTGCTGAATTTTTCTTCCATCTTCTGTACATCTTTCAATTCCATATCTTCTACAACCACCATAGAAAATGCACCCATCCCGTATTCATCTACGAGAATATCCTGCCCTTTGACAGTTTCCAGGTGTTCCGGAAGATAGCTAAGCAGATCATAATTCACCCGGGTCATTCCCATCCCGACCACAGCAGGAATTGCCAGAAGCACTCCCAAAAGTAGAATAAGTTTTCTGTGTCTGGCAATCCATTTGCCGACTTTCACCACCAGTATCAACCCCTTTTCCTATTTAACTTTTCGTTTCACTGCATATTTTTCTAAAGCAGCTTATTTTGTACAGCTGTCACAGCCCTAAGTATAATTAAAAAATGACTAATAGTCAATATTTTCGAGTCAAAAAAATGAATTTTGGTCATTTATTGACTTTCCTGCGTTTTTCTTACATAATATAAGTAACGCTTCAGACAGATCAGCGCGGCACTGATTCCGCAGGGCTGTTTGAGACAACAAAGGATTGAGGTACACAAATGGGTAAAATTGATGATAATAAAAAGAGAAAGAAAGATGCTCTGCTCTCCTCGGCTTTCCAACTATTTACAGAAAAAGGCTTTTCCAAAACAACCATATCGGATATTGTCAACCATGCCGGACTCGCGAAAGGTACTTTCTACCTGTATTTTGAGGATAAATATGACCTCAGAAACCGGGTCATTGCCTACAAAGCCGGGCAGTTATTCGACAATGCCTGCCAGGAACTTGAAAAAAACAGTATAAATAGCTTCGAAGAAGAACTTCTGTTTATTACAGACTATATCATTGATTGTTTCTGCCGCCAGCATTCCCTGATGGAATTTGTTGCCAAAAATTTATCATGGGGTATTTTCAAACACACTTTTTCCAGCACAGAATTTATGGCATCTCAGGACTTCTATGATCATTATCTGCAGTCCATGGAAAAGTATCATATAAAATGTAAATCTCCTGAGCTGATGCTTTTTACCATAATCGAGCTGATCGGAGCTACAAGTTATAACTGCATCCTCCACAATCAACCTGTGTCCATTGAGGAGTACCTCCCCTATTTACATGAAACGCTCCGACATATTATTATCGTATATACAGACGAGACACCTTCCGCCTGATGTACTTATCAAAGGCAAAAAAATAAGCCGTATACAGCAAACCCCTGCAGGGATTTTCTGTATACGGCCGTTTCTATTGGCGTCTTATTCTTCTATATAATGAACCCTTGTTTCCTCATACCGGTTCTGCTGCTTTCTCTCCTGTGCCGGATACCTTTTTCCCAATGTCATTCCAGAATGTCTATCTTCAGTACCCTGTCAACTGCCATTCCCGGAAGGCCTCTGTAAGCATATGCTCCCGATTCGAACAGCAGATACATTGTTCCTCCATCCATGCATATCTGTTCCAGCATACGGGGGAGCCGGATATCCTGCAAAGCCATCTCGTCTGTATAGTCCCGTATTCCGTCTGATACCTGGTAAGCGGCCAAACGGGAAGGTGTAATTCCCATAGAATAGGAAAGAAAAAGCATATCTCCAAGGAAGGTCATTCCCTGTGCATATCGGGAAATTTCCAAATCATCCTCATCTGCAACTCCCTGACGGCTGTGCTGTCCGTCATATTCCACCCGGACACTTTGAATATTTCCATCATCCTGGAGCTCATACTTTTTAATCATTCCGTTTCCTTTTGTCGAATAATAACCCACATACAGATAGGAATGATCATATGTCATGAAGGAACTCCGGGGAATATCCAAAATATTGTTTACATGAAGGAACCGGATCGGCCTGTATTCTTCCGTAAAATGATAGGCTTCTATTTCTTCTGCCGAGATCGCGTTCACCTGTGCCACTCCGTTCCTGCTCCCACACACCCAAAGATTGTGATATTCATCATCATAGGCCAGACTGCCTACATGGGCTTTATTGGGAAGGACAAGCTCTTTCAGGAACTCGTGAGTTTCCTTGTCTATCACATAAATTACTGAATTATGGGTTTTGGTATGGCAATATGCACTGATGAACAGGTATTTATCTGACACCGTAATCCCCTGAGGCGTCATGCCGCCGCATACAGACGCTTTCCTGTCTCTGTTTCCCCGCACTGTCATAGTTGCCTTCAGTCCCGGAATCACATAGGTGCCGCTGTCCGTTTCATCTTTATGTTTTTCGACAGCTTCTTCATACAGTCCTCTGTAAGGTTTCAGACGTTCCTTAAATTCTCCCAGGGAATAGACAGCGCCGTCTGTGCTTGTCTGAACAGCAGATACCTGCGGCTCGGTCTGCCCCCGATAAACAAAATCAATACCATAGTATCCTGTAGGGATCAGAAAGACAAGCACACAGATAAAAAGAAGCCGTCGTTTCCATCTCCCCCGTTTTTTCTCTTTTTCTTGCTTTTTTCTTTTCATTGCGCTAACTGTTTTATCCGGTTCAGGCTCTTTGCTACTGCCGGTATAGAAATAATGATAATTGTGAGTATTGCTTCCGCTAAAATGTAACTATAATTATATAAGATCGGATACAGGCTCTTCAAAGCCTGTGGAAAATTTTCCGGCATATAGTCCATCCAGTACAGATAACCGCCCAGAGAATGAAAAGCGCCACGTGCCAGAACTGCTGCAACATATCCCTTCAAAAGACCATTTTTCGAACGCATAAAAAATCCTGCTATTCCCATGGCGGCAAAGGCAAACCAGTAATCACAGCATACCTGGAACAACGACAACACATATGGTTCCTGAAGAAACTGCAGGATTCCATAAGCACATCCCACGAAAATGCCCGTCCTTACCCCATACCAGTTTCCGATCAGTACAATGAAAAGCATACTGCATAGAGTAACACTTCCGCCCCATGGCAACTGAAAAATTTTAATATATGAAGTAAGAAAAGCGAGCGCCATTGCCATTCCGCAGAAGGCAAGCTGTTTTGTACTGATCCTTCTCCCCTGTTTTCCCCTTCTGGCAAAATATACACCCACAGCCAGAAGCAGGATTCCCGCAATCACCGCCGCCACATATCCTGCTCCCGTCAGATAGCCTTCACTATTTACCAAAAAATTTCCCATAATCTCTTTTTCCTCCGCTCTTTCCTGTACAAAAAAACCACCGTCCCCGCAGCTCACAATGTCCGCAAAAACAGTGATTTTTAAATGCGCGATCAGGGGTTCGAACCCTGGACACCCTGATTAAGAGTCAGGTGCTCTGCCAGCTGAGCTAATCGCGCATATCTCATTATTTTGTTAAGACTTCCTTAACGCAAGAAATATTATATAATAGTTTCAGACACAATGCAAGTAGTTTTTTCTATTTTTTTCATTTTCCATAGCTCTTAGTCATTAGCAGACGAAAAGTTCCTCAAGCTCTGCAAAATCCGTCGTCCGAAATTTACGGATATCCGGTTCTTTTTTCCTGAAAGTTACATATACTTTTTTTAGTCCGCAAGACCGGACTATTCCAGTTCTGCCATCCTCTTGCCGGTGGGACAGGCCTATACAAAACCGGAAAGGAGCAAAAATTTGTACCGTTTATATCATCGCCGCGATTTTACATATATTTTATGGACTTTTATACTTGGCAGCATCTGTCATTTTCTCTACGAATTTTCCGATTATAATCCTTTTCTGGCCCTGATCGTTCCAGTAAATGAATCTGTCTGGGAACATCTGAAGCTGGTCTTTTTCCCCGTATTGTTTCTGACCATAGCGGAATATTCCCTTCGACGGCCGAATCCTTCCATGCTGTTTGCTTCCCGCTTTGTCGGCGTGATCTTTGCCATGGCTGCCATTACAGTACTATTTTATCTCTATACTTTTATTGCCGGTCGGAGTATTTTGCTTCTGGATATCCTGATTTATTTTACAGGAATCTGCCTTTGTTATATTGCCTCCAGCAACTTATTTCCCCGTTTCCGGCGCGCCGATCCGATGAAAATTTTTTTCTGTTGGTTCCTTTCTGCACTTTTATTCTTCTTTTTTTCGTGCTGTCCTCCGGAAATCGGCCTGTTTCTGCCTCCGCAATAGCAGCAAACGCAGTTTTACACAGGGCTTTCCGCAAAAAAGCACACCGTTTAACACAAATTGACACGTAACATTTTTCAAAAGTGTTACGTGTCAATTTGTATGTCAATTAACTATTATTCCCCTGTAAAGAAATTCTTGATCCTTGTCAGAAGCCCGTCTTTAAATCCGCTTTCATTCACCGTACTGTCAGTAATGACATCGGAGCCAAGTGCCTCATCGTTTGTTTCGCTTAAAATACCATCATCAGATCCGACAAAGAAACTCTTTACTGAATTCCATATGTTTGCCAGCGCTCCATCATCTGCTGTAAGGTTATCGAGCGTATCTTTCAGCGCATTCACATCATAATCATACTGGGAAATTTTTTCCATAAGGCTGACAATCTGCTGTCTCTGATCATCTGTCAAAGTAACTTCGTTTTCCTGTGCAATGTTGTCAACCGCCTCACCAATCTCCTGTTCATCTGTCAGGCCCTGATCCAGCACTTCTGTCTTCACGTCTTTTATCACTTCCGTTGCTTTCTCCTGTCCAACACTGTCCGCAATCTCTCCGGTTGTGACAAGCTCTTCCATAGCAGCTTCTTTTTGGCCTTCGTCCAGATTCTCGCCGCTTGCCTGTTCATATGCCATGATAATTCCCGTCAGCGCTCCGGTTCCGGAAACTTCAAAAGGACAAGCTGCAATAACATTACAGTTTTCCATACCTGCTGTTGTCAGCGTACTTGCGATCATAGCACTGGTCACATAATTAAGATTTGCCGTTTTTACTTTGATTCCTCCGGAATCTGTAGGCTCTACATAAGCACAGCTGTTAGTTGTAGGTCCGATCTGTTCGTCAGTAGCAATGCCCTGCATATACTGTACTTCGTCTGCATGAGTAACAACGATAGTTTTTACTTCATCCGCTGAAGTCCCAAAATATTCATACATGGATGCTCTTTGTTCTTCTGTAAGATTCTCTCCCAGAGTAACAACTTTCTCACTATCCGTCTGGCCGTCTTCTGTTTCTTCTGTCGTTTCATCTGTAGTCTCTTCTGCAGTAGAATCCTCGCCTGTTGTTTCTTCTGCTCCTGCAGCCCCATCTGTTCCTTCTGTTTCTCCTGCAGTATCCGATGTGGTTCCATCCTCTGTTCCCACAGTTCCATCTGATGAAGTTGTTCCGTCCGTTGTTGCTCCTGAGCCTTCTGCCTCCCCTGCGGTTCCGGAAGCTCCATCTGCTGCGGCATCGCTTCCCGTTTCTGTATTTTGCGATGCAGTATCCTCTGTTCCCTGGCTGCTGTCAGCTGTATCAACTGCTCCAGCCGTCATTGGTACCATTGACGTTGTCATAACTGCTGCCATAAGAATTGGCAAAATTTTTTTCATTTTCATAGCTTTCGGTTAATACCTTGTCTCCCTTTTTAATTATTTTTGATAAACGGCTCCACCCTTATCCAAAAGGGTATGTTTTACCGTCACCAATATAACACACTTATTCCAAAAAGTACATGAAAGTTTTCTTAAAATTAGATGAAAAAAAACGAAGGAGCCGCCCTAAAGCAGCTCCCTGACTCTCTTTTCCAATATATTTTCTCCTACTGTTCCCTGCATTCTTGCTTTTACAGTCCCGTTTTTGAACATTACAAGAGTCGGAACAATATCCGCTCCATATTTCACCGCCAAATTCGGACATTCCTCAATTTCCACTTCACAAAATTTCACTTTTTTCCGGTACCGTTTCTCTATATCCTCTGCCACTGGCTTCGTCATTGCACATTTTGGACACCAGGAAGCATAAAACATAACCACCACCGGAAACTTTGCCTGATTTACTTCAGCCTGGAAATTTCCCTCTGTCAAATGCAGCATCTCTTTCCTTTCCAGCCGGTCAGCATTTGGAATTTAATATCCGGTATACTTCATCCAAAGATTTATGCAGGCAGTCGATCATGGGACTTTTCTTTCTTATCCAATACAGCCTGCAGTACAGCTTTGACATTCTTCGTCCAGATTTTCTTCGTCCCATATGCCTAAGGCTCCCTTTTTTGTTTTCTCTATATATTATGCAGAGATCCCTTTATCCTTGACTGACGGCGCTGCAGTCATCTTACAGATAGGATTGCCCTGTGAAGAAAACTTTTCTTCATATTCCGTCATCACATTGCCCCGGCACATTTCTTTATCGTGGTGAAGATCCCAGCTTATGGCTTTTAAGTTCCATCCAGTCTCTTTAGCCTGCTCCAGGGAAAATTGAAACAGCTCCTGATTATCCGTCTTAAATTCCACCACCCCATCTTCATCGAGTATTTTTTCATACCTTTTCAGAAATTCCCTTGAAGTCAGCCTTCTTCTTGCATGACGTTTTTTAGGCCATGGATCTGAAAAATTCAAATAAATTCCCGCCACCTCTTCTTCTTCGAACACATCCGGCACATCTGCTGCATCCATACAGATAAAGCGGATATTTTCCAGCTTCACGCCCTGTTTCTCCTCTATAGCATCAAGACGCTCTACTGCTCTTAGCAGAACACTGGAATAGCGCTCAATCCCGATATAATTTTTATCCGGATTCTTTTCCGCTAATGTTGTTAAAAACTGTCCTTTCCCCATCCCTATCTCTACATAGACCGGATGCTCATTTTCAAAGACCATGCTCCATTTTCCTTTTTTCTCCGCTTCATTTTTAATTACCTTTTGGTGCTCACTCAAAATCCGATCTGCTCTTGGTATATTTCTAAGGCGCATTTCTCTTCTTTTCCTTTCCCTTTTATCAAACAGCAAAATTCAGGCGGAGAAATAAACCTCCCTTTTACGGTCTGTATTTCTCCGCCCGAACAAGATTTATTGATATTCTTTAAAACTCAAACACAGCCACTCCATATGGCGGAAGCTTATAGGCAAACGAATACGGCCTTCCGTCGCATTCACCCTTTTTCGCCTTATAGATCTGTGGTCTTTCCTCGCCTGTTCCGCCATACTTTTTATCATCACTGTTCAAGATCAGCTTATACTGCTTTCTTCTCGGAACGCCTACACGATAATCATCTCTTGCCATAGGTGTAAAATTACATACAAAAAGCAGATTTTTCTTATTTCCTTTGGAATGACGGATAAAGCTGTAAATGCTTCTGTCTCCATCATCTGCATTTACCCACTCAAATCCTTCCCACGTATCATCCTGTTCATACATGGCCTTGTTTCGTTTATATAAATGCAGAAGATCTCTCATCCAGTTCTGTATATACTGGTGCTCCGGCTCCTCCAGAAGAAACCAGTCCAGTTCCCTCTTCTCACTCCATTCCCGAAGCTGTGCAAATTCCTGTCCCATAAACAACAGTTTCTTACCGGCATGTCCCATCATAAAAGCATATCCGACCTTCAGATTTGCATATTTATCAAATCCAAGTCCCGGCATCTTATTGATCATAGAACACTTCAAATGCACAACCTCGTCATGAGACAATACAAGAATATACTTTTCGCTGTATGCATAACTCATGGCAAATGTCATCAAGTTATGAGCCCCTTTACGGAAATAAGGATCCAGCTTCATGTATTCTGTAAAATCATGCATCCATCCCATGTTCCATTTCAGGCTGAAGCCCAGACCGTCATCCTCCACACTTCCCGTCACCTTGGGCCAGGCCGTGGATTCTTCAGCGATCATCAGCGCTCCCGGGTTCCTTCCCAGCACAACAGAATTGAGATGTTTGAAAAATCCGATAGCTTCCAGATTTTTATTTCCGCCGTATTTATTCGGTACCCATTCCCCGTCGCGTTTTCCGTAATCCAGATAAAGCATAGAAGCAACTGCGTCAACCCGCAGACCGTCAACATGAAAATCTTCTATCCAGAACAATGCGTTTGCGATCAGGAAATTCTGCACCTCATTTTTTCCATAATCAAAAATCTTTGTCCCCCAGTCGGGATGTTCCCCTTTCCTGGGATCCGCATATTCATAAGTCGGCGTACCGTCAAAGTCCGCAAGACCATGGGCATCTCTTGGAAAATGAGCCGGAACCCAGTCAAGAATAACCCCAATCTTATTTTTATGAAGATAATTCACCATCCAGGCAAAATCCTGAGGTGTTCCGTACCGGGAGGTAGGAGCAAAATATCCTGTCACCTGATATCCCCAGGAACCGTCAAAGGGATGCTCGGCAATGCCCATAATCTCAATATGGGTATATCCCATATCCTTAACATACTTCGTAATCTCACGCGCAAATTCCCGGTAATTATAAAAACCGTCCTCATCGTCAGGATGCTTTTTCCATGAGCCGATGTGGACCTCATAAATCGACATAGGCTGTTCTGTATGCTTCCATGCCTTTCTCTGCTCCATCCACGCCTGATCCGACCAGGAAATATCGCTGATATCAATAATTCTGGAGGCAGTTCCCGGACGAAGCTCTGCATAATTTGCAAAAGGATCTGCCTTGTAAATATATTCCCCTTTATATGTCTTGATACAATATTTGTATAAAGCATACTCCGGCACATCCGGTATAAAACAGGTATAAATCCCCAGTGGTTCTCCTCTTTCCATGACATTGGCTGATTCATCCCAGTTATTAAAATCTCCGACCACTGAGACTTCTTCCGCATGGGGAGCCCAGACTGCAAAATATATCCCTTCTTTTTTTCCGTTCTTTACCCGATGCGCCCCCAATTTCTTATATATCTCATAATGGTTCCCCTGTCCAAAGAGATAATGATCCAGTTCTCCGATTTCATATGGTTTTACGGTCTTTGTTTTTCCCATAAGCCCACCCTCTCGTCTTAAATTTGTGATAGCTTCATTATACTTTATTACCTGTCAAAAAGAAAGAGTTTTGACAAAATACATCGCCAAAACTCTTTCTCTTTTGTTTCCGTTATTCTCTAGATTTTGAAGTCGTCTTCCTTCAAAATAATGCGGTCTGATTCGTCTGTTCCCTTGCGGAACATACGTCTTGCCAGATGCTTTACATTCGCTTTCTGGGAATGTTCAATCGCTGCATCCATAATCTCTTTTACTTCAGCTACCGTCACGGCATGATCTTCTCTCTGCATCACATCAATTCTGCTGTACAGTGCCAATATACCCATCTCATCCAGCTTATACCCGTTTTCCTTAGCATAGGTCTGTCCAAAAGTTACAAGCTCATCATTAACAAATACCGGAAGCTCCAGTTTAGAAGTAAATTTCTTCTTAAACTCCGGATTGGCAGTGAAGAGCCGTTCTAACGCTTTTCTCTGATCCTCCAGCACAAACAGAAGCTCTCCTGTCTTCTTTTCCATCAGAATGTTCAGATCACGGACCGTTCTGGCATTCAGCTTTCCGGCCTTCTCAATGATAATTGCTCCGCCTTTCAGCTTCTGAATGATATTAGGGATATCCTTTTTATTTAAGGCTTCTCCTGTTACAATGGCAACTTTTCCCTGTTTAAGGTTACGCTGTTTCTGAATTGCTTTGACAATATCAACCGCAAGAACAGTTTTACCGGATCCTTTGTGTCCGATAACAAGGATATTTCCAACTTTCGACGTTCCGTTTCTTCTCTCCCGGCGGTCATTATCCAGAACTTCTACTATCTGTTCACTCATACCACGCACCGGAACAAAGTAAGAAAACAGCTGTTTCTGCTCCTCTGTAAGTCCCGCCTTCAGACCGATCTCACTTGTAGCGCTCAAATCATAACGCCCTGTCACTACAAATCCTGTATCAAATGGAACGCCGCCTTTGCCTTTCTTAATACGCTTCTGGATCTCCTCTTCCGTAGGCTCTTCGATCACCAGCTCTTCCTGCTGTTTCTTCTTCGGTTTCGTCTCCTCTTCCTCGTCATCATAGAAGTCATCATCATAATCGTCATCTTCTATATCATCATAGTCGCTGTAGTCATCTTCATCGAAGCTGTCGTCATCCATATCATCTTCAAGGTCATTATCCTCATATTCATCTTCGTATTCGTCGGCATAATCGTCCTCGTATTCATCCTCGTAATCGTCTTCGACATACTCATCTTCATATTCGTCTTCGAAATCATCCTCATCTTCGAAGTCATCATCGCCTTCGAATCCATCATCCTCTTCAAAGCCTGACTCGTCGTAATCTACTTCATCATAGTCCGCCTCATCATATGACTCTTCTTCGCCGATATAATCAGAAACTTCTTCGTCAGCAGGCTCTTCTATGGAAAGACCTCCCAGATTCATGCCCTTATCCTCCGGCTGATCTTCTGCTTCCAATTCAGCCATCAGCTGTCTAAGATCCGCTGTCATGCTCATATCCTGACTCTCTTCAGGAATTTCTTCTTCGTCCTGCACTTCTGCATTCAGCATTTCTTCCGGCTCGTCCGCTTCCTCAAATATTTCCTCTGCAGCGGATTCTTCCATTACTTCTTCTGCAGGCTCTTCCGGTTCGTCTTCTTCCTCTGCGATCTCCTCTTCAGTGATTTCTTCAACCACTTCTTCCACAGGCTCGTCCGGTTCCTCCTCGATCATTTCTTCGATTACTTCTTCTGGTTCTTCTTCCGGTTCAACTGCATTTCTTACTGCTTCTTTAAATTCTTCCGTTGCTTTTCCGGATGCGATCCGATCCAGAAGGGCTTCTTCTTCCTCTTCTTTCAGCTTCGCAAGTCTCTTCTCTTCATCCGCCTTTTGTTTTGCAAGAATGCGCTCCTCTTCGGCTTTTTGCTCCGCAAGTCTCCTTGCCTCCTCCGCCGCTTTCTGCTCTGCAATTTTTCTGGCTTCTTCCGCTGCACGCTGCTGTTCTTCTATTCTTCTGGCTTCCTCTTCACGGCGGCGCTGTGCCTCCAGCCGTCTCTGCGCCAGTTTTTCTTCATCTTTCTTTCTCTGCTCTTCAATAGCCTCCGCATTGCCTTTTTGCTTTGCTTCCCACTCTGCCAGAATTTCCTCTATCTTCATCTGACCCGTGATACGCATCGCCTCATCCTGCTTTGTGCTGGCCTTTTCCTCTATATCCAGCCCTTTTGCAACACGCACGCCATTCGCCAGCGCCTCGGAGAGCGTTGCTCCCTTTACAGTCTGGCGGATAGATGATTTTTCCTTAGGCTTGGCTGCCATTTCCTCTTTAGCTTTTTCCTGCGCCGCTCTAAGTTCATCAAGACGAATCTCCCTGGTAGCAGCTTCCTCCTCTGAAAGAGTGCCTGACTCTTTTACCTCCGGAATATCCTCCTGTTCCAGGGAATCCTCTGCTTCTTCCAGTTCATCCTGCATTTCATCTTCCGCTTCCTGAGGCTTCACATCCTCTTCTGCCGACGCTCTTACCATTTCTCTTCTGCCGGTTTTCTGGCCGCCCATACTATTGTATTTCTCCTGCTGCAACGGTGTCAGCGGCTTATATTTCATCTTCAGTTCCATCGCCTGGTAAACGTATTTTCCTTCGCTGAACCACAGAATCAGGTCGTCGCATTCTTCCAGACATTCTGCTGTCATACCTGCCTCATCATAAAGCTTCGCCAGCTCATAAGCCCACTTTTCCACATACTCTGCCTTTTTGAAGTCCTCCAGTGCAGCAATCTGCTCTGACACAGGCGCACGCCGTGCTTTCAAAATTTTATATTTTAATATATACTGGTTCGGATCCTTCGGAGCCAGCTTTACAAATTCCTCATAACAATCGGAAGCTTCTTCAATATCATTGATCTTTAATGCCAAGATTCCCAGACGATATACGATCTTTCTACTGCCAGGAGAGCGGTCATAAGCGACAAATAAAATGTCTCTGCTCTTCTGGTACTCCCCGTTGTATTCGTATATCTCGCTGACATTATTAAGCATTGAAGCATTTTTTACTCTTCGCCAGTCGATCGTGTCAGCAATCTCCATGGCTTTTTTATACTGCCTTTTTTCCATGTATTCGAGCATTTGCTCTGTTTTAACCCGATATTCATATTTATCCAATATTCTCACCTCAATAATGTTTACTTTTGTATATATTTTAACTCTTTTAGTGTAGCATATAGGATAGTCAATGTCAAAATAGAAATATATTGGAAAATGGGGATTTTATGGCGAAAAATGACATTTTGCCTCCCAAGATAGTGCCGAGACTATTTTCATAGAAAAAAGCAGCCACCGTAAATACTTGAAACTTTTTTACAGTGGCTGCTTTCTATTAAATTTTATCATATTTTAAATTATATCTCGGAAAATATTTTATATAGAGAATATGAGGGCGATATAAATATATGATTCAGG
>NZ_JAYAZJ010000091.1:0-16033 GCF_037273965.1 Claveliimonas sp.
CATGGAGCTGACTGTTACTAATAGGTCGAGGGCATAACCAAAGCGGAGATAGGCAATGGATGAAAAAAGATTCTTTGTATGTAGTTTTCAGGGTATAACCTGAATTAAAAAGTGGCCCAGTGGCTCAGTTGGTTAGAGCGCCGCCCTGTCACGGCGGAGGTCGAGAGTTCGAGTCTCTTCTGGGTCGTTTATATGGGATCTTAGCTCAGCTGGGAGAGCATCTGCCTTACAAGCAGAGGGTCATAGGTTCGAGCCCTATAGGTCCCACTTATCTCATTATTGAGATATGCCGCAGTGGCGGAACTGGCAGACGCACAGGACTTAAAATCCTGCGGGACTAACCTCCCGTACCGGTTCGATTCCGGTCTGCGGCATTAGTTAAAAGTAGGAGAAATGTTGGATTTGCAACGTTTCTCTTATTTTTTTACATTAAAAAGTTTTATTTATCATAGTTCTAATGTAAGGTCAGCGTCAGGGAGAATTATATTCAAGGTTCCATGATCGCAGACAATTGATTCCCTGCTTTAAACTCGATATAATAAGGACAGAGTAACTTTTTGACAGGAGGGAAGAGCATGGCATATTTTGAAAAGGTGAAAAAGAATTTCGGTTTTGGATGTATGCGCCTGCCGATGAAGGGCGATGAAGTGGATTATGAAGAATTTTCCAAAATGGTGGATATTTTTTTAGAAGCCGGATTTAACTATTTTGATACGGCAAGGGGATATATGGACGGGAGAAGCGAGACGGCTCTCCGAAAGTGCCTCACGAGCCGTTATCCCAGGGAAAGTTATATTCTTACTAATAAACTGACTCATGGATATTTTAAAACGAAGGAGGATATCCGGCCATTTTTTGAAAGTCAGCTTGAAGCCTGCGGCGTGGATTATTTTGATTTCTATTTGATGCACGCCCAGACGGCAGAATATTATAGAGATTTTAAAGAATGCAGGGCTTACGAGACGGCATTTGCATTGAAGGAAGAAGGAAAGATCCGCCATGTGGGAATTTCTTTCCATGACCGTGCGGAAGTGCTGGAGCAGATCCTTGATGAGTATCCCCAGATTGAGGCAGTACAGATCCAGTTTAATTATGTGGATTACGAAGACGCTGCTGTAGAAGGGCGCAAGTGCTATGAGGTCTGTGTCCGCCACAATAAGCCGGTCATTGTTATGGAACCGGTCAAAGGCGGTAATCTAGTTAACCTGCCGAAGGAAGCGGGGAAAGTTCTGGATGATCTGAAGGGAGGGTCCCACGCCAGCTATGCGATCCGGTTCGCAGCCGGCTTTGACGGGATCATGATGGTGTTATCCGGTATGGGTACAATGGAACAGCTTGAGGATAATATCAGCTATATGAAAGATTTTCAGCCCCTCGATGAAAGGGAACTGGCTGCAGTTCAAAAAGTTCAGGAAATCTTCCGCAGAATGAATCTGATTCCCTGTACAGCCTGCCGTTACTGTATTTCCGGATGTCCGATGGGAATCCCGATCCCGGAGATGTTTGCTGCAATGAACACGCAGAAAATTTATCAGGATTGGAACAGCAGTTGGTATTATGAAATACATACAAAGGACAGGGCAAAAGCTTCCGACTGTATTAAATGCGGAAAATGTGAGGAGGTCTGTCCGCAGCATTTGAAGATCAGAGAGCTGCTGGAGATGGTATCTGACCAATTTGAGAACAGACAGTAAAAAAGGAGAGCGAGTATATTGAACTACTGTGAGGAATGCGGAGGGAGACTGACCATGAAGGAATGCGGGACAGATGGAATGATTCCATACTGTGACGCGTGTCAAACATTCAGGTTTCCTATGTTTAACAGCGCCATATCGGCGATTATATTTAACCCGGATAAAACGAAGATTCTTCTGATCCAGCAGTATGGAAAAAAAGATAATATTCTGGTTGCCGGGTATATCAGCAAAGGAGAAAATGCAAAGCAGGCGCTGCTTCGGGAGATAGAAGAAGAGGTCAATCTTAAAATTTCCAGTTATATCTATAATGATAATGAATATTTTGAAAAGACCAATACATTAATACATAATTATGCAGTGACAGCAGAAAGTGAAGATTTTTCTCTGACGGATGAAGTAGATCGGGCACGGTGGTTTGCGGTAGAAGAAGTATTGGAAGCAGTGAAGCCGGATTCTCTTGCGAAATCCTTTGTCGAAAGATATCTTAAGAAGATCGGCAAGGGAAAGACAGATGAGCGAAAGACCGGGCAGGAAGAAGTCTGTAAGATCCTGGAAGAGACTGTGCATAAGCTGTATGAAAAGGACCGATATTTGATACTTGACAGACCGGAAACAGAGGAAGAAGGACGTCATGTGGCAGAGAGGAGTATTGTTTTTCGTTTTGGACATTATCTTCAGGAGATTCTGGAGCGCAGTCAGATTCTGACGGATTTATCTGTGGACTGTGAATACAACCGAAGAGGATATGAGCCCAAAATGCTTTCACGGATCGGAAGCAGTGTAAGTCCGGATCTGATCGTCCATCACAGAGGGGATCACAGCAATAATTTTCTTGTGATGGAATTTAAAACATGGTGGAATAGAGATCAGAAGTATGATGAGGCTAAAATAGATGGATTTATGGATCCGGATGGCGGATATGCCTATCAATACGGAATTGCACTCTGTATCGAAAAGGAGGAAAAAGATACTCTAAGGCAGATCCGGGGAAACCTTTTGTACAGGGGAAAAAGTTTTGTATAGAAAAATGATAAAAAACGTGTTTCTTTTAATGTTCTTTTAATTTTTCACTGTTATATTGATTACAACAAAGAAAGACGGAGGAATAAAATAATGAAGAAAATATCAAAAAAGACAATTGGAATTATTATAGGAGTTGTAGCGGCAGTAATTATTATAGCGGTCATCGCTATTATGGCATTTCGGATAGATATTGCAGAGGCACAGCAGATCGCACTGAATCAGGCAGGCGGCGGAGAGATCGTGGAAAGCGAAGTAAGCAGCGAAGGGCTGTGGAATGAATACAGCTACACAGTAGTAAATGGAGATACATGGTATCAGGTTGATATTTCCGGATTTGGAACGGTAGAGGAATTAGAGACAGGAAGTGGAGATACCTGGAAAAACTAAGGCAGAACAGTAAAAATTTAAGATAGCATTTAGAAAGAACTGATACAAAAGGGAGGCGGAAATATTTCTGCCTCCACTTTTATTTGAAGGATAAAATTATGATTTCCAGGCGCCTGCCTCCACAGTATAGCGCCCGTCCTCCAGACAGCAGATAGAACTTTCATAAAAGGTTCGGACAGCACGGATCAGATAGTCAGTATCTTTCGCTCCCGCTGTCTCATATGGAGAGTGCATAGATAACTGTGCAAGGCCGATGTCCACAGTATTTAAGGCAACCTGTGTATTGGAGATATTGCCGAGTGTGGAACCGCCTGCCATATCTGAACGATTCAGGAAGGTCTGATATGGTACATCTGCAATCTGACAGATTGATTTAAAGACGGCAGCGGAAACCCCGTCTGTCGTATATTTTTGATTTGCGTTGTATTTGATGACAATTCCCTGATTCATGGCAGGACGGTTAGTGGGATCCGCCTTTTCAGGCAGATTTGGATGAACAGCGTGTGCATTGTCAGCCGAGAGCATAAAGCTGGATGCCAGCATAGCGTAATAGTCCTGCTGCGTTTTCCCAAGGCAAATACAGATCCGTGTCAGGGTATCCTTTAAAAAGGAAGAGGCGGCGCCCTGCTTTGTGCTGCTTCCTACTTCCTCATTATCCAACATACAATGGACGGCGATACCGGAATGAACATCAGCAGACAATAGCCCCATAAGAGAAGCATAGGCGCACTGCAGATCATCCAGCCTTCCGCAGGAAATAAATTGGCGGTCAGCTCCCCAGATGGTGCCCGGGGTACGGCTGTAAAGGAAGAGATCATGTCCGATGATCTGTTCCGGATCGACGCCGGCTGCTTCAGCGATCTGTTGAAAGAAGGTATTTTTATCAGAAAGATCACCGTATAGAGGAAGCATATCTTTCTGCGGATCATAGCGGAGACCATTATTGGCATCCCGGTTCATATGTATGGCAAGATTGGGGATCAGAAGGAGATCCCGGTCAATGTTAATTAATTTGGTGACAATAGTATTCCCGTTGCGGATAAGGACGCGCCCTGCTACGGAAAGGGGACGGTCCATCCAGGGAGCCATCAGCATGCCGCCGTATTTTTCCACATTCAGCCGTACATACATGTCGCCGGAAGGCAGTTCAGGATTCTCCTTAATCTTGAAGGAGGGAGAGTCACTGTGACTTGCCGTAATATGAAAATTGCCAGGATCATTTTGAGGCAGGCAAAAGGCAATGACAGAGGAAAGATTGCGGGTTACGAAATAGCGTCCGCCGGGCGTGAGAGTCCAGGGCGTATTTTCCTGAAGCATCTGAAAACCATTAGCCTCAAGCATTTCTTTTGTTGTCTGAGCAGCGTGGTAGCTGGTAGGACTCTTTTTTATAAATGAAAATAACTGTTCGATTGTATTCTTTTTATTATTCATGTGATAGAAACCTCCTGATAAACTGAAGCAGGGAAGAATAATCCCCCTGGGGATAGCTGCTGATATCTGCATTTTTTGTATTGATCAGGCAGTCAGTGAGCAGAAAGACTTGGATTCCCAGCGTTGCTGCCGGCATATCTTCGCTTACGTCATTTCCAACCATGAGGCATTCTTCCGGTTTCAGATGGCGCTTGGTCAGAATCTCCTGGTAGTATTCCGGGGAGGGCTTGCAGCGGGAAGAATTTTCATAAGTTGTAATATAAGAGAAATCTGAGGGATCAAGGCCCGCCCAGCGCACACGGCTGCAAGTTGCAATAGCCGGGAACAGAGGAGTGGTGGCAAGGATGGTGTCAAGTCCATGTTCGTGGCAGAAGTGAACAGCTTTTTTGGCATCAGGAGTGAAACCGCAGACATTTTGCACTGCTTGAAATTCCACGCGGTAGAATTCTTCGAAAATGTCTTTGAGTTTTGAAGCTTCTTCCTTTTTATAGGCAGTGCTAAGAGACTCCCAAAAGATTTCTTCATTAAGGCGGGAACTCTTATTTGTATGAATGGCGTGTATCCCCTTTCCTATATTGTCTAAAACGGCATTTCCATCATATCCGCAAAGATTCATTTTTTGGGATAGTCTCTGGAAATAGTCTTTCATAAAAAGTTCCAGCTCCATAGGAAGCAATGTCCCGTCTAAATCGAATAAAACAGTGGTTATTTTCTGTGTGTGTTCCAATGTGATTTCCTCCAGTTTTGATCGTCAATAATATTTTAATATTTGTACATTAACGCTATTATAATGCGAAATTCAAAATGAGACAATGCCGGAATAAAAATTTCCCAGGGGCTGGAAGAAGCCTACCAGACTTTGATGTGGGCAGAAGAAAATGTGAAGAATTATGGAGGAGACAAAGAAAATATTCATGTGTGCGGAGACAGCTCGGGCGGCAATTTTGCGGCAGCTGTGGCAGCTATGTCGGCAGACAGAAACGGACCAGGTTTACAGAGTCAAAATCTTGTATATCCTCTGGTGACAAATTGGGAAGAGGAAAAGAAAGATCCTCTGGCATCTCCGCTTTTGAAAGAAGATATCGGCAGAATGCCTCGCACTTGTATCATTGCAGCGGAGTGTGATCCTCTTGTGGATCAGGGTCTTATGTATGCAGCAAAATTGCAGGATGCAGGTGTAGAGGTGGAATATCATATGATGAAAGGAATGATACATGGATTTTTAAACTGGACTTACAGAAGCAGTTTTGAGGCCATGGATCGGATTATTGAAAACGTGAACAGATGATATGGAAAAAACGAAACTTTTTTGTGAATAATATGGTTGTGAATTGAAAGAAAATCACCTATACTCTTATCATACGGGTAATTTTATTATTGTGCGGGGGGCGTACATAATTAAAAGGGAGATGAAGGCATGCTTAAAATTCAACATATCCGTAAAGAATACAGAACCGGGAATCTGGTTCAGAAAGCCCTGGACGATGTCAGCCTGAATTTGAGAGATAATGAATTTGTGGCGATTTTAGGACCAAGCGGATCGGGGAAAACAACACTTCTTAATATTATCGGCGGGCTGGACCGCTATGACAGCGGCGACCTGATCATTAACGGCATTTCCACAAAAAAATATAAAGATAAAGACTGGGATTCCTACCGGAATCATACGATTGGATTTGTATTTCAGAGTTATAATCTTATTCCTCACCAGAGCGTACTTTCCAATGTGGAGCTGGCATTGACAATTTCAGGAGTAGGCCCCGCAGAGCGAAAAGAAAGAGCAAGAAAAGCATTGGAACAGGTAGGGCTTGGAGAGCAGCTTCACAAAAAGCCCAGTCAGATGTCAGGCGGGCAGATGCAGAGGGTTGCTATTGCAAGAGCCCTGGTGAACGATCCGGATATTCTTCTGGCAGATGAACCTACAGGGGCGCTGGACAGTGAAACCAGTATTCAGGTTATGGAACTTCTCCAGGAGGTGGCAAAAGATCGACTGGTGGTTATGGTTACTCATAATCCGGAACTGGCAGATGAATATGCTACGAGAATCGTGAAATTAAAGGATGGACAGATCAGGGCGGATTCCGATCCTTTTGAGCCGGAAACGGAGCCGGAAGAACCACGGCATGAGAACATGGGAAAGGCATCCATGTCTTTTCTGACGGCTCTTTCTCTAAGTTTTAACAATCTTAAGACAAAAAAGGCCCGCACGATTCTGACGGCGTTTGCAGGCTCCATCGGAATCATTGGAATTGCTCTGATCCTGTCATTGTCAAATGGAGTGAATGATTATATCCAAAGCGTGGAAGAAGAAACCTTGTCGGAATATCCGCTTCAGATATTGAGCACAGGTTTAGATCTTAGTTCCATGGTAGAAGATGGATCCGGCGGCGCGGACAGTTCCGGACAGACAGAAGAAAAAGCCGGGGATATAGAAGTTATTGATGTGCTTACCAATATGTTTTCCACTATGGATACGAATGATCTGCAATCCCTGAAAACCTATCTGGACAGTGGAGAGAGCAATATTGACCAGTATGTAAATGCCATTGAATATTCCTACAATACAACACCTCAGATTTATCGGCAGGACGGAGAGGACATCCGGCAGGTAAATCCTGATCAATCCTTTGCTTCTCTGGGGCTGGGATCCTCATCAGCTTCAAACAGCATGATGTCTTCTATGATGAGTACAGATGTATTTTATGAAATGCCGGAGGATACAGATCTCTATGAACCACAGTATGAAGTAAAGGCTGGAAGATGGCCTGAAAGATATGATGAATGCGTGCTTGTCCTTACCTCTGGCGGCGGTATCAGTGATTTTATGCTGTATTCCATGGGTCTTAGAGATACCATGGAGCTGGATGAGATGATCCGCCAGTTTGCCAATGAGGAGGATGTGGAGATTCCTTCAGATATGGGCTCCTATACGTATGAGGACATTCTGGGAGTGACATTTAAGTTGGTAAACAGCTCCGATTATTACGAGTATGACAGTCAGTACAAGGTATGGAGAGATAAGACAGATAACGAAGAATACATGAAAAACCTGGTAGATAAGGGTGAGGACTTAAAGATTGTAGGAGTGGTACAGCCGGCAGAGGATGCCAAAGGAACACTTCTTATGACCGGGATCGGATATATGCCGGATCTGACAAAACACGTTGCACAGAAGGCCGAGGACAGTGAGATTGTTAAGAATCAGTTAAGCAATAAAAACATTAATGTCTTTACGAATGAACCTTTCGGGGAAGAAAGCGGCGAGGATCAGTTTGATATGGATTCTCTTGTTTCAGTCAATGCAGATGTACTTCAGGATGCTTTTGGCTTCAATGAGGATGCCTTTAGCGAAGGGCTTCAGGGAGCGTTTGACCTTTCGGAAATGCCGGCGGGCAGCAGCCTGGATCTGTCAAATATGATTGATCTGAAAAATATTAAACTGGATATGCCCGATGCCCCGCAGCTTGGACTGGATGAACTGATGGGAAGTATCAAGCTGGATATGTCGGCAGAAGAGTTGGGACAGATAGTAACAGGACTGCTTTCTGGTTACCAGGAGTATGCGGCTTCGCATCCGGAGGCGGATTATTCTACTCTGGGAGAGGATTTTCTTGCCTACCTTAATACAAGTGAAGCACAGGAAATCCTGATCCGGAATATACAGGATATCATTCAGACAAATGGAAATATTACTGCAGTGCCGGATCAGATAAGAAGCATGTTTCAGGAAATTCTCCAGGGATATCAAAGTTACGCTGAAGCACAAGGGTACACAGATCCTGACAAATTTGATGAATATCTTTTAGAGTATCTTGGAACATCTGAGGCACAAAGCATTTTGTCAAAATGGGGTTCTGAAATTTTCAAGATCAGCGGAGATATCAGTATAACTTCAGACCAGATTGCAAAACTGGCAGAAGAGCTGGGGAACGGATATCAGACTTATGCGGCGGCAAACGGTCTTGCAGATCCCAGTAAGATGGGAGAACATTTTATGGCGTATCTGGGGACAGATGGGGCACAGAACCAATTGACTGAGGCTATGCTTAGTATGGTGGATGCCGATAGACTGGAGCAGCAGATTTCCGGTTCTCTTGAAGCATATATGCAGCAGGCAATGGCTTCCTATGGCGGAACCGTTGCGCAGTCTCTCCAGACACAGATCGGATCGGCTATGGAACAGATCATGGCCCAGATCAGCACCGGTATGACAGACGCTATGAGTCAGGCGGCGGCAAGAATAGGAACAAATATACAAAATGCACTTACGATTGATGCAGATGCATTTGCCAATGCGTTCACTATGAATATGAGCGGACAGGAATTTGCAGAGCTGATGATGTCCATGAGTTCTGCAGAAAGTGCTTCTTATGAAGGAAATCTTCGGGATTTGGGGTATGTGGACTTTAATGTGCCAAGCCAAATTGACATATACCCGAAAGATTTTGAGAGCAAAAAAGGAGTTGTAAAAATTCTGGATCATTATAACGCTGACATGGAGAAGGAGGGCAAAGAAGAACAGGTAATCACCTACACTGATATGGTAGGCGCATTGATGTCTTCTGTAACAGATATTATTGATATTATCAGCTATGTACTGATTGCTTTTGTAGCGATTTCGCTCGTTGTTTCATCGATAATGATCGGAGTCATTACTTACATCAGCGTGCTTGAGAGAAGAAAAGAAATCGGGATCCTGCGGGCGATCGGAGCATCAAAGGGAAATATTTCCCAGGTATTCAATGCGGAAACTTTCATTATCGGCCTTTGCGCCGGGGTATTGGGGATTGTGATCACACTCCTTTTGCTGATTCCGGGTAATGCGCTGATCCATTATCTGGCGGGGACAACGGATGTCAGCGCAGTACTTCCTGTAGGGGCCGCATTTATTTTGATCACATTGAGTGTTGTACTGACTTTGCTGGGCGGACTGATTCCGTCTAAAAAGGCTGCCAAGAGCGATCCGGTGGCGGCGCTTCGGGCAGAATAGATCAAAAATACACAGGGTATAACTTAATTTGACACGTAGTATTTTTTAACTTTACTACGTGTCAAACTGCATTTTACCCCGTGTATTTTTGTGATTTTTACCTCAATATCTGGTCCAAAGCGTAGAGGGCAGCGCCGGCGGCGCCTACAATTTCAGGCTCCGGACAGATATAAAGCCTGGACTGGATCTTTTCTTCTACTGCTCTGACAACGCCGGGGTTCTTGGCAACGCCGCCTGTCATCATAAATTCTTCTTCCATGCCGACACGCTTCAGGAGGGAATAGGATTTGTTGGCAATAGCATGACAGACACCGTTGGCAATATCTGATTTTTCCTTATTATTGGCGATCAGGGAAATAACCTCGGACTCTGCAAATACAGAGCACATGCTGGTGATTTCAATGTCCTCTGTGGATTTCAGGGCAATTGGTCCAAGTTCGTCTACATCGATTTCCAGTGTCCGGGCGATCATTTCCAGGAAACGACCGGTTCCGGCGGCACACTTGTCATTCATGACAAAGTCGGCAACTTCTCCGGCTTCATTTAAACGAATTGCCTTGCTGTCCTGACCGCCGATATCCAGGATAGTCCTTACCTTTGGATTAAAATAATGAGCGCCCCGCCCGTGACAGCTGATTTCTGTTACATTTTCATCTGCAAAGGGAATGCTCACCCGCCCGTACCCGGTGGATACGATCCAGGAGATATCCTCTCTGCTGCATCCTGCTTTCTGCAGAATTTCATTTAATATTTTCTGCGCGCTCTCACCTGATTTAGCCCCGGTCCGTACAACTGCCGAGGCGACAATTTCCCGGTTTTCATTCATGATTACCGCATTGGTGGAGGTGGAGCCGCTGTCGATTCCCATGACATACATAGTTTCAGTGATATCCTTTCTTTTCGGTGATTTTGAAGGTCCTGTCGGTGTCAGTGATTCCAGGAATGCCTCAATCCTTGTCAGAACCTGTCCGTAGCTTTGTTTGGTGTAGTCGGTTTCCAATTGGAGCATGGGGCGGTTCAGTACGTTTTTCAGCCAGGCATACTCATAGGAATAATTGTCACAGAACTGGACAGTGTGGTAAATGATACCATCTGCGCTTTGTGCATACCGGGAAATAAGCTCGTCTCTACCGGCAGCAGCTTCCATGCGCATACAGGGGAACTGGCTTAACAGCCCTCTTGTATATCCGGTAAGTATCTGGCCCGGTTCCAGAATATATTTTCGCATCAGTCCGGTGCAGGTAAGATCGAAAGCAACATTGGCGCCTTTCTCATTTAAAATGTGCAGGATTGCTTCGTTTGCCCGCGCTCCTGCAATTCCGATATTCTTTTTGCCCGGCTTTAACTGAATGCTCTGGGCTTCCTTGTGTTGTTTCAGGAGCTCGCCGAGAGCCTCTTCCTGAAATGTTTTGCCGGAAAAAGCTTCATAGGCCTGTATCATTTTGCGGATACGGTTTTCATAGAGCGTGATTCCGGCTTCTTTTGTGATGCGTGGCGTATCCAGAATATAGATGAATTTATCCGGAAGCTCGGCTTTCAGCACATCATAGAGCCTTCGGATGCTGTCGCAGCAGGTGGTGAGGATAACACCTTCATAATCATTTGCCAGGACATCCTCCAGAACTCCTTTTGCAAAGCTGCATATATTGGGATGCATTTTCATGTCTGCCTGCGTAAAATTCGTGACAGAAGGTTCGATTCGTTTCATTTCCGTTCCTATAGAAAGAAAGACTTCTATGGGCGCGTATTTACAGATATATCCTAACATGTGGTCTTTTCTCCTGTTCCGATCAATTCTAGAAATGCTTCCAGCCGGGTCTTGATCTGGCCATCGTGGCTGTTTCTTTTGTCAATTCCGTCACCGTCAAGAATGAGCATAGGAATATTCATTTTCTGCATTTTTTCCTTCAGAAGGATACTTCCGCCGGAGGCCTGTTTGCATCCCCAGTGGCAGAAGTGGATGACGGCATCCGGTTTCAGCCGGTCTGCAAGCTGGCCGATCATTTCTGCTTTGTGGGCGTAGGAGCCGTTGTACAGATTCTTAATGATCTTTCCGGCGAGAGCCTCAAAGGGATGTTCGGTATCCAGTTCATCCATGAAATCCAGAATGATATCACTGGCAATGATCTGATAGTCTCTGTTGCTGTTGAAATATTCCTTCAGACTTTCCTGATAAAAAGGAAGGAGATGAATCCACAGGATCTTTTTCCCGGTAAAAGGTTCTCCCTGCTGAATTTCTTCATTCATAAAGCGGATGAGATCAAGAAATTCCTCTGTGCCGATGAGAAGATGCATTCCCATCATCATATAGAGATGGCTGATCAGTTCGCCGGGATAATAATAGTTCTTTTGATATTCGAAAAATTTCTTCAGTTCCCGGCGCGTCTCGTTTTCCGTACGGAGTATTTTTTGCAGTTTTTCCTCCTGGAATGTTTTGCCGGTACGCTCTTCCAGAACTTTGGTAAATGCTCTAAGCTGGTCGGCCAGATAGGCGATGGATTCTTTGTCATCAGAATACGGGACGTCCAGAAAGGTAAAAGGCACATGGGCCTTTTTTTCCAGATAGCGGAAGGTATTTAAATTGCCGTCGCAGGACAGAGAAGTAGTCACAGCATATTCCGGCTTCTTTACAACTTTGCTTTCCACTCCGCCTACAAAAGTTTTGTGATAGGAACATAGAGTGGGGGCAATTCCGATATTCTGTGCATAGTCGATAAAATAGTCTTCCAGATGGTAACCGCTCATATAACAGGAGAGGCATTCAATGGAAAGGGTGTGAAGGCCAAAGCACTGCATCAGCTCGCAGGGAGCAAAAATATTCCCCCATACATAGCTGCCCTCCCGGCTTAAAGAATCAGCTACAAGGCTCATCATCATTGTTTCCAGCTTTTGATAACCTCTCGAAAGATTCCGGTTAGGCAGAAGCTTCATGCGCCATTTATTTGCCCGGAAGCCGAGAAGGATCTTATCCCAGCTTTTCTCCGGGCGGTTGATGGCTTCTTCTTTTACGTGATCAATATATTTATCCACAACATACATATTTCGTTCTCCCCCTTTCTGTTGTGTCTAAGAAGTTGTTATCACATTTGACGTATCGGATAACCTTCCCTCTTTTCAGTCTGTTTTAGGGTTTCCGGCGGTTTCCAAGAAACCGCTTTATGTGCGTCTATAATAACCACAATGGGGTTATTATATCACATTTTGCGGGAAAGGAAAGATAGAAAAAGCAGATAGAAATAGCAGAAAGGCAGGGATAGGATTATGAAGAAAATGAAACTTGGTATTCTGCTGGTCGCTCTTGCGGCAGCGTTAAGCGGATGCAGCGATGCAGGGACTGAAAATAAAGAAGATCAGGAGCAAATGCCGGAGACAGAGACAGTACAGGATGAGGAGATCGGGGGACAGGACTCTGTGACAGAGGGGACACAGGAATACCGCGGATTTATTCTGGATAATGTTCTTCATTCAGAAAGCGAAGGGGATATCCATTACAATCTGTATGTTCCGGACAGTTATGACGGAAGCAGGCCCTATGGGCTGTTTCTTACCCTGCCGGGATATGAGGGTCTGTATTTTCAGGGAGTAGGTCAAAATCTGTACAGTGAAGAGTTTGGATTTGAGGCGCAAAAGTATGTGCAGGATATGATCGTCGTAGCGCCGCAGCTATCCGGATGGGATGAGACATCGGCAGATCAGACCATTGCTCTTACAGAGTATTTCCTTGCAAACTATAATATCGATGAGTCAAGAGTGTACGGGGAGGGATACTCGGGAGGAGGCGAGACTATGTCCCTTGTGATGGGGAAACGTCCGGAATTATTTACGGCTTATCTTCAGTGCAGCTCCCAGTGGGACGGAGACTATGCTCCCGTGATAAAAAATAAAACGCCAGTATATTTTGTGATTGGAGAAGATGATGAGTATTATGGATCTGAACCGACCCGCGAAGCCTATGAGACGCTGCATGATATGTATATGGAAGAAGGACTGACAGAAGAAGAGATAAATGAACTGTTGGTTCTGGATATAAAAGGCGGGGATTACTTTTCCGGTTTATCATATCAGCATGGAGGAGGAAATCTTTTTGCGGCAGATGAAGAGATTATGGGGTGGCTTTTCAGTAAGTAATGTTGACAGATTCCAGCCGGCGGCATTATAGTTTTACTATGGCAGCCGGAAGGAAAAGGACAGGAGTTTTACACAGAACCGGCTCTAAGACAGATGGCAGACATATAAGAGAGGAGACGGGTCTATGTATAATTTGCAGCTTGAAACATTTATCGTTGTAGCGGATTTAGGAAGCTTTAATAAGGCGGCGGAAGCTCTGTATATTACTCCGCCGGCAGTTACGAAACAGATCAATCTCCTGGAAAAGGATCTGGAAGTTCAGCTGTTTGTAAGGACACACAGAGGACTGATTCTGACAGAAGCCGGGAAATCTTTGTACAAAGATGCGAAATATATCATTCAGTACTGCAAAGACTCTGTGGAGCGGGCAAAGAGAGCTATGGAAGAAAAAGATAATGTGATCCGTATCGGCACATCTCCAATGACGCCGGCCGCCCCGGTAATACAGATGTGGGCGAAAGTCCGTAAAGATTATCCGGATATCAGACTGCAGATGATCCCTTATATGAACAGTCAGGAGAGTGCACGGGAAATTTTAAAAAATCTGGGAACGAATATAGATATCGTGGGAGGCATTTTTGATGAGACAATGCTGAAGCTTAGGCAATGTCAGGGAATGGAAATTTCGAGACAGAGGATCTGCTGTGCGGTATCACTTAATCATCGCCTTGCCTCAAAAGAAACGCTGACCTTTCAGGATCTGTACGGAGAGAATTTTCTTATGATGCACCGGGGCTGGAGCAACTATGTAGATGAGCTTCGGGATGATATCTGGAAAAACCATCCCCAGATCCGAGTGGTTGACTTTGATATCTACAGTATGGAGATTTTTAATCGATGCGAGAACAGCAATGAAATTTTGATGGCTGTTGAAAATTGGAAAGACGCTCACCCTCTGTTGAAAATTATTCCTGTGGAATGGAAATATACGATCCCATACGGCATTCTGTATTCTACAGAACCGTCGGAGCTTGTAAAAAGATTTCTCAAAGCGGTGAAAAAAGCAGAGTAGATCATCAGAACTATGCCAGGAGAGCATGATATTGTATTCAGACAAAGTATTAGACTTTTTTTGCTGCAGTATTAACATATAAGTGTAAGGTCTGACAGCAGCGGTGTATGAGCAGTATATACCAACGCTGACATTCACATAAAGCAGAATAGGAGGAATCAGAAATGACCGAGAAGGCAAAAAGTTATTGTGAAAAATTTTTTGGAGCAAAAGGGTTGGGACTGGCGGAAACAGATCCGGAATTTTCGGATTTTTTCCAGAACTTTGCGTTTGATGAGGTGGTAAACAATGATGACCTTGATGACCGTACACGTATGATGGCGGTTCTTGCAGCTCTGATTGGGTGTCAGGGACTTGATACGTTCGAAATTGTGCTGCCGGCAGCTCTGAATGCCGGTGTGACTCCGGTTGAGATAAAGGAAATTGTCTATCAGGCTGTGGCTTATCTGGGGATCGGGCGCGTCCTTCCGTTTATCAATAAGACCAATGAAATATTCGAAGAGAGGGGAATTGAGCTTCCGCTTCCGGGGCAGGCTACTACAGGCAGAGAAGACCGCCTGGAGAAGGGCGAACAGACACAGGTGGATATTTTCGGAGACGGTATGAAGGGATTTGCAAATTCAGGACCGGAAGAATCCAGACACATCAATCGGTGGCTGTCGGATAACTGTTTTGGAGATTATTATACAAGGACAGGACTGGACAACAGGCAGCGGGAAATGATCACATTTTGTTTCCTTCTGGCACAGGGCGGCTGTGAGCCGCAGCTTACCAGCCATGCGGCAGGAAATATGATGGTGGGAAATGATAAAGGATTTCTGATTCAGATCATTTCACAGTGTCTCCCGTATCTTGGTTATCCAAGGAGCCTCAATGGACTCCGCTGTGTCAATGAAGCAGCTAAAAACTAAACTTATCAGGCTGAGAGTGTTGGGACTATCATCAAAAAAGTACCCAACACGATCAGCAAAAGGCCCGGGCCGGACTTCTTTGACAGTTTTTCTTTGAACACGATATAAGAAAAGGCAATGGTTACCAATATGCTTAATTTATCAATCGGAACGACAACACTTGCAGGTCCGTCCTGCAATGCCCGATAATAGCAGAGCCAGGAGGCGCCTGTAGATAAACCGGAAAGGATTAAAAAGATCCATGTCTTTACGGACAAATTTGTTATAGTATCCTGTGAGCCGACAATAAAAACCATGATCCATGAAAAAATTAAGACGATAATCGTCCTCACTGCGGTTGCTGCAGTTGAATCTGTTTTTATGTGTCAACGGATTTGGGTAGTGTCGGTGTACAAGGGGTAAATCCCCAAGGACACACCCACAACACAATATTAAATATGAAAAAGTAAAAAAC
>NZ_JAYAZJ010000092.1:0-38576 GCF_037273965.1 Claveliimonas sp.
CTCATTCCGCATCTGGCGCATTTCCTCCAGGATTCTTCGATGATCCTCATTCTGGCAAACTTTCATTCTTCCCTGAAACTGCTCATACTGACATTCCAGTTCATAAAGCTTTGCCGCAAAAATGCCCTGACCGATCTTCATGCTTCATCCCTCCGTTTCTATTATTTACTTTATCACCTTCTTTTTTCTTCTTCCATTATCAATCTTTTTCAAATGACTAGACAGCCTGCTGCATCTGTAAAGAAGATATCTGGACAGCTCTTTTTTTCTATGTTATGATTTTTCATATTGATGGAGGGCGGGAAAATAACACAGATATAAAAGCAGCTGTTGTCTTTCAGTGCTTTTACAACAGGAGGAAGTATACTTGACTGAAAATTTGAAAGAAAAAATTGCCCATACCTTTCTCGAAATGACTGGCAAAAAAGGCATAGACAAAATCACAATTAAAGACCTGGTAGAGAAATGCGGTATTTCCCGTCAGGCCTTTTACTATCATTTTCGCGATATCCTTGATGTTATCGAATATATACTCCAAAGTTCAGCTGATCGTCTTATGGAATGCTGTCTGTCTGCACCCTCTGTCCAGGATGCTCTCTATCTGTTTGTAGACTTTTCCATCGAAAATCATACTTTTATCCAGCGCCTCTTAGACTCCCGTCAAAGGGACAGCATGGAAAACTTACTTTTTCACACTTTCCGCAGTTACATGGAAGAAATGTATCAAAACAAAGCCTCTGAAATCCCCATCAATTATCATGATTTGAAAGTAGCTTTGGATTTCTATACTTACGGCATTGCCGGGCTTTTAATGGAAAATATCAGCCGGAACACCTTGGACAGAACGGTTCTTGCAGATCAGATGTACCGTCTTCTGGCCGGACAGATCATACTCTTCCCTACCGAGAAATAAAATGTTCCGGCTCTATACTTTTCCGATTATTTTATCCTTTGTAAAATATCTTCCGCAGCCGGTACTCCGTGCAGGCTCTTTGCCGAAAGGACCGCTCTGTTTACCGCATTTTCCATTGCATGGACCGCAAGGAGACTTACCATATCTACATTGGCATTTATCCGGCTGCTTCCAACTGCTGCCGCATAAATGCTGTCGCCGTCAGCAGATGTATGCACAGGGCGGATCGTTCTGGCATATCCGTTATGGGAAGCAGATGCCACTCGCTTTAACTGCATTTTATTCAGATCTGCATTACAGATGACGATTCCAATGGTGGTGTTTGCGGTAAAGAGATTGTCCCCTTCCTGCTGCGCAATGCCGGACAGCAATGCCTGCTCGCCATCTTCGAATCCGTCTCCTTTTGCATTCCGCATGCCTGCTATCTTCTCATGAGTCTTACTGTCATAGATGTCTCCCAGAGCATTTACCACAACAAGAGCTCCTACTTTCAATTCTCCTGCCTGCACAGCGTAGCTTCCAAGACCTGATTTCATCATCCGCTCTGCTCCCATAGCCTTTCCGACAGTAGCTCCTGTTCCTGCACCTACATTTCCCATTGCAGTCCTTTGATCCCTTTCGTAAGCATCCTGGCAGGCCAGATATCCCATCTGAAGATCCGGACGCACATCGGCACGCCCGATCCCCAGATCATAAATACAGGACTGGCAGATCAGGGGAACCTTGGCGTACCCGGTCTCAAATCCGACTCCTTTTTCTTCCAGAAATTTCGCTGCGCCGCATCCGGCTTCCAGGCCAAAGGCGCTTCCTCCACTCAGTACGATGGCATGGATCATCTCTGTGGAAGCCAGCGGCTCCAGAAGAGCGCTCTCTCTGGACGCCGGTCCTCCTCCTCTTATATCTACAGCCGCTGCCATTCCTTCTTCGGCAATCAGAACAGTACAGCCTGTCGCTGTCTCTTCGTCGGAAGCATGTCCGATCCGTATTCCCTCAAATTCTGCAAGGGAAATCTCCTTTGTCTTAAATGATTCTTCTTTCATTATACGGTCATTCCTTTCTGCTCTGGGGCCTTCTCTTACTCTGCCGTGCAGCTTACCGGTTCATAGCCGGCTTCTTTCACCGCGTCCATCAGAACCTGATCAGCCACATCTGCCGACAGCTCTACTTCAGCCTGCTTTTTGTCAAGATCGACCTGGGCGCTTTTTACGCCTTCTACTGCTGCAAGTGCTTTTTCCACATGCATTTTACAGTGTGCACACATCATACCTTCTACAATCAGTTTCTTTTTCATGACCATACTTCCTTTCTCATTTTCATCTTGGTTTTTATTCTGCATATCCACGTCAGCGGCCTGCATATCTGCGCCGGCTGCCTCCTGAATCTTGCTTTCTCTTTCATTTTCACTGCGGCTGGACCCAAAAAGCCGGAGCCTTAAGGCATTGGTAACAACGCACACAGAGCTTAGGCTCATGGCTGCCGAACCGATCATCGGACTTAGGCGAAGTCCGAAAGCCGGGAACAGTGCTCCGGCCGCCACGGGGATCCCCAGAATATTATAGAAAAATGCCCAGAAAAGATTCATGTGTATATTGCGGATCACCGACTTGCTAAGTTCAATTGCGGTCACCACATCCTGAAGAGAATCCTTCATCAATACCACATCAGCTGATTCAATGGCAATATCCGTACCTGCCCCAATGGCAATACCGATGTCTGCCCGTGTCAGAGCCGGCGCATCATTGATTCCGTCTCCCACCATGGCAACCTTATGCCCTCTCTCCTGATAAGAGCGGACACACGCCTCCTTTTCCGTCGGAAGCACATCAGACACAGCTTCTTCAATATCCAGCTCCTGGCGGATCGCTTCAGCAGTCACCTTGTTGTCTCCGGTCAGCATGACAACATGAAGACCCATTTCCCGGAATTGCCGGATTGCCTCACGGCTGGAATCCCGGACGGTATCTGCCACAGCAATAATGCCGGCGGCGCATCCTTCTCTTGCGAAAAGAAGAGGTGTCTTTCCCTGAGATGCAAATTTCTCCATCTTGTTTTGCACTTCTTTGGCGTCCACTCCTTCTCCCAGCGCCTGCTCTTCCTTCATAAACGCCAGATTCCCGGCTATATAGCTTTGTCCCTTTACCTCTGCACGAACTCCCCGGCCGGCTGTTGCTTCAAAATTCTTAACTTCCGGAATGTCCAGTCCATCCCTTTTTGCCTTCTCCACCACTGCCTGGGCAAGAGGATGTTCGCTCCCTGCTTCCACCGCTGCTGCCTGGGCAAGAAATTCCTGTTCTTCCATACTCTCATCTAAGAGTTCAATGTCTGTCACCTGGGGATGTCCGGAAGTGATCGTTCCCGTCTTATCCAAAATGACCGTATCAATGGAGTGAAGATTTTCCAGACTTTCTGCTGATTTCACTAAAATACCGTACTCCGCCGCTTTTCCGGTTCCTACCATGATCGCCACGGGCGTTGCCAGTCCAAGGGCACAGGGGCAGGAAATCACCAGAACTGCTATGGCATTGGAAAGAGCAAATTCAAAGGTCTGTCCGGCCAGGATCCATACCACAGCTGTCAAAACAGCAATTCCGATCACCACAGGAACAAAAATGCCGCTGACCTTATCAGCCATTCTTGCAATCGGGGCTTTGGAATTTCCCGCTTCATCCACCAGACGGATAATCTGGGAAAGAGTAGTATCCTCCCCTACTTTAGAAGCCTGGAACCGGAAGGTTCCGTTTTTATTTATGGTGGCGGAAATCACTGTATCGCCGGGCTGTTTCTCCACCGGTATACTCTCGCCTGTAATCGCCGCCTGATCCACATAGCCATACCCCTCTGTCACAATACCATCTACCGGTATGCTCTCTCCGGGGCGTATCACTACTGTGTCACCTGCCGCTACCTGCTCTGCCGGAATTGTCATCTCTTTGCCGTCCCGGAGGACCACTGCATTTTTCGGCGCCAGATCCACCAGCTTTCCAAGAGCATCCGAAGTCTTGGATTTCGAGCGGGCTTCCAGATATTTTCCCACTGTCACAAGGGTCAGTATCATCGCTGAAGATTCAAAGTAAAGGGCATGTGCGTACTCGTGCACCAGTGCCATGTCCTGATGACCGAATCCATACGCCATGCGGTACATGGCAAACAGTCCGTAAACCAGAGAGGCTCCCGATCCGATGGCTACCAGCGAGTCCATATTGGGAGCGCGCTTTACCAGTGCTTTCAGCCCTACTTTGTAAAATTTTCGGTTCAGTACAAGAATCGGAATCGTGAGAATAAGCTGTGTCAGAGCTGAGATCATCGCATTTTCCATACCTGTCAATATTCCAGGTACCGGAAGTCCCATCATCGCTCCCATGGCTACATACATCAGCGGAATCAGCAGAATAACCGAAGCGGTCAGACGTACTTTCATACTCCGTCGTTCCTCCTCAGCCCGGCTTTGCCGGCTCTCCCATTCACTCCGGAATCCTCCGGACCGGTCTTTTGCATCTGCCCCTGTCAGGGAGGCGCCGTAGCCAATTCCCTGCACGGACTGCAGAATCGTTTCTCTATCCAGTTTCGTCTCATCATAACGAACTGTCATCTGATTGGCAAGGAGGCTGACATCTACCTCCTCCACCCCTTCTAATTTCTGTACACATCGGGTTACATTTGCCTGGCAAGCTGCGCAGGTCATCCCGGTAACATTATATTTTTCTTTCTTCATCTGCCAGGGTCTCCTTTCTTTCATACCCCCTATTGGTATTTCTTCTATATTATATACCCTGCCAGCGTATTTTGCAATACTTCTTCTGTGTATTTTTTGAAAACCATTCTCACTTTATTTTACAGATCATCTACCAATGCTGTTGATTTGGCATAAGCTGTTGATCTTGCCTCAAAAAAGTCTGTCTTTACCATATTGGCATTGGAATACTGGGATACCCATTTCATGGATTCCGGCTCTTTCTCCTGATCAGGATACAACACCTCATATCCCAGAGAAGTCCACCTGAGATTTCCCAGATACTGTATATAATCTGTCACCATCTGTCTGTTCAGCCCGGGGATGTCATCGCCGATAACATAATGTCCCCATGCGATTTCCTGTCTCACGCCTTCCTTCAGAAGCTCCCGCAGCTCATCTACCATCTCATCTGTAAACAGCTCCGGATGTTCCTTGCGAAGCTCCAGAATAATACTGCGGAACAGCCACAGATGTGTATTCTCATCCCGGTTGATGTAGCGGATCTCCTGAGCAGATCCCGGCATTTTCCCGTTTCTTGAAAGATTGTAGAAGAACATAAATCCGGAGTAGAAATACACGCCCTCCAGAACATAATTGGCCATCATAACCTTAAGCAGCGTCGCAGCATCCTTTTTTTCCTGAAACAGATTATAACAGTTTCCGATAAACGTGTTTCTTGCCAGAAGGTGCTCATCGGTTTTCCACTGATACAAAATATCCATCCTCTCATCCGGTGAACAGATACTGTCCAGCATATAGGAATAAGACTGTGAATGAACGCATTCCTGGAAGGTCTGAATATTCAGACACAGATTTACCTCATTTGCCGTAATATACTCTCCTACACATGGAAGATTGGCTGTCTGGATAGAATCCAGAAACACAAGAAAAGAAAGGATCTTATCATAGGCCTTTCTCTCCTGGGGAAGCAGCTTATGATAATCTTTCAGATCCTGAGATAAATTGATCTCCTCGGGAATCCAGAAATTGTTCATTGCCTGACGGTACCAGTCTGATACCCACGGATATTTCAGATTATTATAATCATTGAGATTTGTCGTATTTCCGGCGATCATCCGCCTTTTTAACACTTCCGTATCCCCATTTGGATTAAACAACGGTTTATGGGGAAGCGGTTTTGTTACATCAAATTCCTGCATTTTTCTTCCTCCTCTTTTGCCAAACAATCCTGCCCCTTAAGAGGAGCAGGATTCGCATTCTTCTACTTCCAGCGATTTGGAACGCACATAATATACCGTTTTTACGCCGCTCTCCCATGCCAGCAGATACAGGTTCAGCACCTGCCGCATGGTATAGTCGTTGGTAATATAAAAATTCATAGACTGCGCCTGATCGATATGCCGCTGACGCACGCCGCAGGCTCTCACAGACCACTCTTGGTTAATGTGGTGAGCATTGGTGTAATACCAATAAGTATCCATACTAAGATCCGGCGCCACCCTGGGAAGCATAGCTCCTTTTTTCTCTTCCAGGAAATACTTGTTCATAACCGGATCAATACCGGCTGTTGTTCCTGCAATAATAGAGGTAGAGCTGGTAGGCGCAACAGCGAGAAGATAAGCGTTCCTCATCCCCTGTTCCCCTACCTTTTTCTCCAGGGCCTTCCATTTTTCCGAGTCATATCCTCTCTTCCGGAAATAGTCTCCGTTTTGCCAGTCAGATCCTTCAAAATAGCGGTAGCTTCCCTTTTCCTTTGCATAATCGGAACTTGCCTCTATTGCAGCATAATTAATCTTTTCAAACAGAGTGTCCACAAAAGCAAGGTGTGCTTCGCTCTGCCAGCCGATCTGATTCTTCGCCAGCATATGATGATAACCGCTGACACCAAGACCGATGGAACGGTAATTCTGATTTGTAATTTTGGCGTACGGAAGCGGATAGAAATTCAGATCGATAACATTGTCCAAAGCCCGCACCACTGTCCGCACGGTCTCCCTCATATAGTCATCATCCTCTACCGGGAGATTGCCAAGGGAAAGGGAGGCCAGATTGCAGACAACAAAATCTCCTGCCTTTGTCTCATTTACAACAACCGTATCCCCTTCTTTTGTTTTAATCTCTGTACTTACCGTAGAAATAGGCGCCATATTCTGGGCAATTTCCGTACACAGATTGGAGCAGTAAATGATTCCTCTGTGAGGATTCGGATTTGCCCGGTTTACAATATCTCTGTTGAACGTAAAAGGCGTGCCTGTCTCCACCACAGATTTGATGATCAGCCTTACCAGTTCTTTCAGATTGATGGCACGCTTGGTAATGCGGGAATCATTGACACAGTCCAAATAACGTTTCTCCCACTCTTCACCATAGTAATCCTCCAGACAATATCCTTTTATCAGGAAAATATCATGAGGGCACATCAGATACCAGTCCTGATCCATATTTTCCCGTACCATTCTCCAGAAAAGATCCGGATAACATACTGCCGGGAACACATCATGGGCTTTCATCCGTTCATCTCCGTTATTGGTACGCAGCTGAAGAAATTCCGGCAGATCCCTGTGCCATGCATCCAGATAAACTGCGGCAGCCCCGGCTCTCACTCCCAGCTGGTCTACCGCTACTGCTGTATCATTGACAATCCTCACCCAGCGTATCACACCGCCCGCTGCGCCTTCAAATCCCCGGATCGACCCTCCGGCCGCACGAACCTTCCCGAAATACAGCCCCATTCCGCCGCCATATTTGCTGACCTGTGCAAAGTTATCTACAGAGCGGAAAATTCCCTTTAAACTGTCAGGCACAGTATCAATAAAACAGGAACTGAGCTGATGGAAAGGCTTCCTTGCATTGGACAGAGTCGGCGTTGCCATCGTCACTTCCAGTTTTGAGAGCATATCATAAAACCGTTTTACCCAGGACATCCTGTCTGCTTTCTCCTTCATGGCAAGATGAAGGGCAATGCCAAGAAACATCTCCTGCACACTTTCCAGCGGTACATGCTGATGTGTACAGATCACATACCTCTTAATGAGAAGTTCCAGCCCTGAGAATGTAAAAAGAAGATCTCTTTGGGGCTGGATATAAGATTCTGCCTCACAGATTTCCTCCCGCGAATAGTTTTCCAGAATGAACGCTCCATACAGCCCTTCCGCTGTAAGATAGCGGATCTTATCATAAAGGCTCCAAAGTTTTCGGTCTTCCTCCTCCTTTTTCAAACGGCTGTTAAACTGAAAAGCAAGAAGATTCCCGGCAATATTTTCCCACTTTGGCGCCTCCTGGCTTGTCAGTTCCGTTGCTGCCTTCACAAGAGCAGAGAGTTTTTCCTCTGCTGTCATCTGACTTTTCATAAAACCGGCAAATTTGCCTGCCAGCGCTGAAAGCGGATAAACATCTGAAGGATAGGTTTTCTGAATCCCGGCAAGCACTTCTGAAAGCTGCTCCATCCCCACCAGGCTGACAAGTTCATTCCTTACTTTTCTAAGCTCTGTCCGTTTCTGACGGTAAAGGATATAAGCTCTGGCTTCTTTAAAATGTCCTCTCTCCATCAGAGCTTCTTCTACCTTGTCCTGAATTTCCTCCACACTTCGGATCTTATCCTGTTCCATTTTACGTTCTACAAGGCCAAGCAGCTCTTCCAACTCCCCCGGAGCAGCCGGATCCTCGCAGGAGAGAAAGCTCTTTTCCATTGCCTGCATGATCTTGTCCGGGGAGTAGACCTCCTCCTGCCCGGATCTTTTGATAATCTTTTCAATTGTCATATAATCCTAGTCTCCTTCCCGAAGGCTTATGATGCCCTCTGCCAGAATTTTCACATCATCCAATATATAATCAAAGGCTCCTGCCTGATAAAGGTTCACCACGATCATACCTAAAGGCACTGCAAAGATCATTCCAAAAAGTCCTCCCATTTTGTAGCCTGCATAGAGAAGTACAAGGGTAAAAAGCGGATTTAAACCAATACTGTCTCCCACAAGCTTTGGCTGAATCAGCTGCCGCACGATCTGTGTAACAGCATACAGGATCAGAAGTCCTACCACTCTCCTGTAATCCCCGGTCAAAAGTTCATATAATGCCCAGGGTATCAGCGCAGTACCGGTGCCGAAAAACGGCAGGAAATCAAGAAATGCTATACCAAGGGCAAGAAGAATGGAAAAATGCATTCCCATAATACCGAAACCGCAAAGAAGAATGACAAATACAACTGCCATAATCTTGAACTGTGCCTTAAAATATCCGCCAACTGCATATTTCAGATTATCCATAACCATTGTCATGCGCTTTACAATAGGAGAAGGAAAGATACACTTTGCCCAGATGATAACGCCCTCCCGATCTGCAATAAAAAAGTAAGCTGAAATAATCGTTACAATAGTGGATATCAAAATAGACGGAATCCTCTTTGCAATATTACCGGCGGCCTCCACCGTCGGCTGGCTGATCCCTCCAACCAGATTTCCTGCTGTTTCATCAAGATTCTGTACAAAGGTCTGCAGCCCTTCCTGTACACCGCCCGGAAGAATCTCAAAAAACTGCGATGTCTTCTCCCCGATTACTCTGAATCCCGCTTCCAGATCCCGATACATGGATGGGAAATCCTCGATTAAAACTGTAATCTCTCTCCAAAGGCGACTGAAGATGAGATAGATCACTCCGACACAGATTGCCAGCGCCAGAATAATAATAAGGGCTGATCCCAACCGCTTTACAATTTTCAACCGCTTTTCCAGCCATACAACCAGAGGACTTACAATAAATGAAAGAAACCATCCGATCACAAATGGCATAAAATAGAGAAGTGCCTTTATACCAATATAAACAAACAAAACCGTTCCCAGAAGGCTGAAGGCAAGGCTTACTACTACTTTCCAGTAAGGGCGGTGGTCATTCAGTCTTTCCCTGACATTCATTTCCATTTCAGCACCCTCCTACTCCTCATCAGAACTTTGCAGAATTTCTCTTTCTACCAGATTCCATATTTCCTCTCTCCCCTGCTTGGTAACAGAAGAAAAGGGAATCAGCCTGGTTTCCGGCAAAAGTCCAAGTCCCTGCCTTACCATTTTGATATGCTTGCTTACCTGACTTCGCTTCAGCTTGTCCATCTTGGTGGCAATGATGATGGGATGACATCCCTGGCTGACAATCCAGTCATACATCATTTTGTCATTTGCTGATGGTTCATGTCTGATATCGATCAGCAGGAATACTGCCTGCAGCTGTTTGGATGTATGAAGATATTTTTCGATCATCTTTCCCCAGTTTTCCTTTTCCTTCTGGGACACTTTCGCATATCCGTATCCCGGCAGATCCACAAGATATATCTCATCATTGATATTGTAAAAATTGATGGTCTGAGTCTTTCCCGGCGTAGCGGAAATACGGGCAAAAGACTTCCGGTTCATGAGCGCATTGATCAAAGAAGACTTGCCGACATTAGACTTGCCGGCAAATGCAATCTCAGGCCTGGTATTTTGCGGCAAAGTACTGGTAATACCGCATACAGTTTCCAAATCTACTTTTTTTATGATCATTTTATTGTCCTCTTCTTTCCTTATAAAGCTTTTGCAGCTGAAGACCCCGTCTACTCTTTCTGGTCTATGTCAAAGGCTCTGCGAAGTACCTCCTCCATATGAGATACCGGTATGATCTCCAGCCCTTTTGTAATCTCCAAAGACAGTTCTTCCACATCCTCCTTATTTTCCTCTGGCACAAGAACTGTCTTCATTCCTGCACTCTTCGCCGCCAGAAGCTTCTCTTTCAGACCTCCAATTGGAAGTACTCTTCCCCGAAGGGTAATTTCTCCTGTCATGGCAATGTCTGCACGCACCTTCTGCCCTGTAACAGCCGAAAGCATAGCAGTCGCCATGGTAATCCCGGCGGATGGGCCGTCCTTTGGAACTGCGCCTTCCGGAATATGAATATGCAGATCATGCTTTTCAAAAAAGTCCTCCGCAATATCATATTCCCTGCCGATGGAACGAATATAGGTAATGCCTGTCCGGGCGGATTCCTTCATTACATCTCCCAGCTGCCCGGTCAGGATCATCTCTCCTTTTCCCGGCATCACGTTAACTTCAATCTGCAGCGTATCGCCTCCTACGCTGGTCCATGCAAGACCGCGGACGATTCCTACTTCATCCGTAAGATTTGCCTTCTGGTATGTATATTTCTCTCTTCCCAGATATTTATGCAGGCTGCTCTCTGTTACACGGACTGTATCCTTTTTGTTTTCCAGTATCTCCCTGGCCGCCTTTCTGCAGATATCTCCGATTTTTCGCTCCAGCTGTCTTACTCCTGCTTCCTTCGTGTAATTTCTTGCCATTTTCCACACAGCGCCTTTGCTGATATGGAGCTGTTCGCTTTTCAGCCCATGCTTCTTCAACTGTTTTGGGATTAAATGCTCCATGGCAATGTGCATCTTCTCATTTTCTGTATAGCTTGAAACCTCGATCACTTCCATACGGTCAAGAAGGGGCCGGGGTATGGTCTGCAGCGTATTGGCAGTAGTTACAAACAAAACTTCAGAAAGATCAATAGGCACTTCCAGATAATGATCCCGGAAACGATAATTCTGTTCTCCGTCCAGCACTTCCAGAAGAGCGGAGAAAGTGTCTCCTTTATAATCATTGCTCACTTTGTCGATTTCATCCAGAAGCATAAGGGGATTTTTTACTCCCGCACTTCGAAGACCTGCCGCAATTCTTCCCGGCATGGCTCCTACATAGGTTTTCCGGTGTCCTCTGATTTCCGCTTCATCCCGCACTCCCCCAAGAGAAATGCGGACATAGGGCTTCTTAAGAGCACGCGCCAGAGATTTGGCAATGGAAGTCTTTCCAGTTCCCGGAGGTCCCACCAGACAAAGGATCGGACTTTCTCCCTTTCTTGTCAGAGCACGGACTGCCAGAAATTCCAGCACTCTTTCCTTTACCTGCTCCAGTCCGTAGTGATCCTCTTCCAACACCTTCTTCGCATATGCAATATCCTTATGATCCTTCACCGCTTTATCCCAGGGCATCTCCAGCATGGTCTCAATATAAGTGCGGATCACGCCGTTTTCTGCCGGGCTGTTCATAGAGCTTTTAAAGCGGTTGATCTCCTTTTGCAGTTTTTCTTTTACTTCCTTTGACGCCTTTAATTTTGCTGCAGCCGCTTCAAATTCTTCTGCATCTGAGATTGTATTGTCCTCTCCCAGCTCTTCTCTGATCTGTTTCAGCTGCTCTCTTAAAATATACTCTCTCTGGTTCTGATCTACTCTTTCTTTAACCTTCTTCTGTATCTCTTCCTTGATATCCATGATCTGCATCTCATTTACCAGCTTGAACGCCAGCATCTGATAGCGTTTTAAAAGATCCGGCTCTTCTAAGAGTTCCTGCAGATCCTTCTGTTCCAGAGGTACGTTTGCCGCAATCTGATCTACTACCTGACAAAGTTCTGTGTATTCCTGTATCTGCTTTATCATGTCTTTAGGATATTTGGGCAGACGCATCACATATTCCATGTAAATTTCTTTCAGCCCTCTTGCCATGGCTTCCAGATTCGCACTGTTTGCCTCACTGTCCGTCGACAGCTCCGGTGTCTCATTGACATTGTCGATCACTGTTACATTCGCTCTCATATAGGGATCGGTGAACTCAATGGTATTGATCACAGCCCGTTTTTCCCCTGAAATCAACACACGCAGAAGATTTCTGGGAAGCTTGATCACCTGGCGGATGGAAGCAATGGTTCCGATCTGCTGAAGATCTTCCATTCCCGGCTCCTCATCCTCAATATCTTTCTGCGCTGTCAGAAAGACTTTCTGTCCCTCTTCCTGCATCGCCTCTTCTATAGCCTGTATGGAACGTTCCCGACTCACATCAAAATGTGTCACCATCTCCGGAAGAACTGTCATCCCCCGAAGTGCCACCATAGGCAGGCTCTTTACTTCTTTACTCATCTGTCATCCTCCGTGATTTTCTCTTCGATTCTGTACAGGATTGCCCTATCTGACATAAAAGCGGGCACAATCAAGCTTGTGCCCGCCCCCTTGTTTATGCACTTTCTATTTGTAAATGATCATGTTCGCAGATAGGAGTACCTGTTCCATCTACGGCTGCTTTCGTAATACGGCAAGCTTTCAGCGTCTCATCTGATGGGGCATGATACATAGTATCCATCATGATATTCTCCATAATTGCACGGAGTCCTCTCGCTCCGGTCTTTCTCTTCAACGAGATATCCGCAATTGCTTCCAGCGCATCCCTGTCAAAGGTAAGCTCCACGCCATCCAGTTCCAGCATTTTCTGGTACTGTTTTACAATCGCACTCTTCGGCTCTGTCAGAATGCGGATCAGCGCATTGCGGTCCAGCATTTCCAGAGATACTGTTACCGGAACACGTCCCACCAGTTCAGGAATGAGCCCGAATTTTACCAGATCCTGCGGAAGCACCTGCTTCAGCAGGCGGTCAATATCATCTTCGTGTTTTTCCGCAATCTCCGCATTAAATCCAATGGATTTCTGATCAATCCTTTTCTCCACGATCTTCTCCAGGCCCTCAAAAGCCCCGCCGCATATGAAAAGGATATTTGTTGTATCAATCTGTAAAAGTTCCTGATGAGGATGCTTTCTGCCTCCCTGTGGGGGCACGCTTGCAACCGTCCCCTCTATGATCTTCAGAAGTGCCTGCTGAACTCCCTCGCCTGAAACGTCACGGGTAATGGAGGGATTTTCTGATTTTCTTGTGATCTTATCGATCTCATCAATATAAATGATCCCGTATTCCGCCCTCTCAATATCTCCGTCTGCTGCCTGAATGATCTTAAGGAGAATGTTTTCCACATCTTCTCCCACATATCCGGCCTCGGTAAGCGCCGTCGCGTCCGCGATAGCAAAAGGAACATTAAGAATTTTGGCAAGTGTCTGGGCCAGAAGCGTCTTTCCGCATCCTGTCGGTCCCAGCATCAGAATATTGCTCTTCTTCAGCTCAACGGACGGATCCTTCTCTGCCATAATACGTTTATAATGATTATATACTGCAACAGACAACACCTTTTTCGCCTCTTCCTGTCCGATCACATATTCGTCAAGAAAAGCTTTGATCTCCTCCGGCTTCAGAAGATTGATATCATCAAAAGGGTTGATATTTCTGGTATTTTCATATTCAAACTCTTCTTCCATGATCTCTGCACATACATCAATGCATTCATCACAGATATAGACGCCGCCCGGACCGGCAATAAGCTTGCGGACCTGTGACTGCGTTTTATTGCAGAATGAACATCTGATCTGATCGTCGTTTCTTCCTGCCATCTCTTCACCTCTTCAACTATTTCTTTCTAAGACAAACAAAGGACAGGCAGACCAGGGGAGATATCCCCGGCATGCCTATCCCCCTGTTCTATTTACGGCTTGCGATAATTTCATCTACCAGCCCATATGCCTTTGCCTCCTCTGCGGACATAAAATTATCCCTCTCTGTGTCCACACGGATGACTTCAATCGGCTGTCCTGTATTCTCTGCCAGGATCTGATTCAGATTTTCACGGGTTTTTAAAATATGCTCCGCTGCAATCTGGATTTCTGTCGCCTGGCCCTGTGCTCCGCCAGACGGCTGATGAATCATAATTTCCGCATGAGGCAGGGCAAATCTTTTTCCCTTTGCGCCTCCTGCAAGGAGAAAAGAACCCATACTTGCCGCCATACCAATGCAATATGTGCACACATCGCATTTGATGTACTGCATTGTATCATAAATTGCCATTCCTGCTGTAACAGAACCGCCCGGACTGTTGATATACAAATGGATATCTTTCTCCGGATCCTCTGCTTCCAGAAACATAAGCTGCGCAACGATCACACTTGCAGATACATCTGTCACCTCTTCCCCAAGGAAGATGATCCTGTCTTTCAGCAATCTGGAATAAATGTCGTAGGAACGCTCTCCACGGCTGGTCTGTTCAATGACATAAGGTACTAAGCTCATGTAAATTCCTCCTATTTTTTACTGTCTGCCGCAATGTATTATTCTGTCACTGCGTTTTCTACCAGGAAGGTTACTGCCTCCTGTACAGCCATATCTTCTTTCATCTGTTTCTTTTCTGCTTCGCCCATGTATTCTTTCAGCTTGTCAGCTTCCATCTTATAGGCTTCCGCCATTTTTGCAATCTCTTCGTCCAGCTTTTCATCGCTGATCTCAATATTCTCTGCTTTCGCAATTGCTTCCAGAACAAGACGTGTCTGGATCCGTTTTACTGCCTGCGGCTTCAGATCTTCCATCATCTTCTCTGCGCTTGATCCTGTAAACTGATAGTACTGCTCGATGGTAAGTCCCTGCTGTGCCATTCTTTGTGAGAAATCATCCAGCATCTGTCTTGCCTGTGTATCGATCATCGCATCCGGAATCTCCATGGAAGCATTTGCAATAGCCTGTTCTACAGCCTGATCTTCCTGTTTGGATTTTCCTTCCTTTTCCTTCTGTTCTTTGATCTTTGCTTTGATATCAGCCTTATATTCATCTAATGTATCAAATTCGGAAACTTCTGCTGCAAATTCATCATCGATCTCCGGCAGCTCTTTTGCCTTGATCTCATGAATCGTGCATTTGAATACAGCAGCCTTTCCCTTCAGATCTTCTGCATGGTAGTCCTCCGGGAATGTTACATTGACTTCTGTCTCCTTGCCGGATTCTACTCCGATAAGCTGCTCCTCAAATCCCGGAATAAAGGAACCGGATCCGATTGTCAGAGGATAATTTTCTCCTTTTCCTCCCTCAAACGCTTCTCCGTCAACAAATCCTTCAAAATCCAGGATTACTTCGTCTCCGTCCTGTACCGGCCGGTCTTCTACTGTAATTGTTCTTGCGTTTTTCTCTGCCTCTTCCTGCAGTTTTGCATCAATTTCCTTCTGTGTCACGCGATTGGAAACTTTATCAACCTTCAGCCCTTTATATTCTCCAAGAGTTACCTCCGGCTTTGTTGCCACTTCCGCTGTAAAAATAAACGGTTTCCCTTTTTCGATCTGTACAATGTCAATCTTCGGCTGGGAAACAATATCCAGACCACACTCGTCATAGGCTTCAGAATAAGCCTTTGGAAGAAGGGCGTTTGCAGCGTCATCGTAGAAAATCTCTGCGCCATACATTTTCTCTACCATCTGGCGCGGTACTTTTCCTTTCCGGAATCCCGGGATGCTGATCTTGGATTTCTGTCTGTTATACGCACTCTGAAGCGCTTTTTCTAAATCATCTGCAGAAACTTCAATTGTAAGTTTCGCCATGTTTTTTTCCAGTTTCTCTACCTGTAAACTCATGAATCATTTCCTCCTGTTTCTATCCTGCTCTTTTTATACGGTCTGGCGCCGCATATTTTGCAGGCTCTTCAGCTTTACACTCATTCATAGAGTATAACACAAACTATGTAAAATGGCTAGACTCTATTTTAGATAAATAATGGAGTCCGCTATCTCCTCCGCCTTCAGTTTATCTGTAAGAACCTCGATCAGCTTCAAAGCGAAATCAATCGCTGTTCCCATACCCCGGCTGGTGATGATATTTCCATCCTGAATAACCGGAACTTTCATGATAACAGCCCCGGAAAGTCTCTCTTCCACCGACGGATAGCAGGCAGCTCTCTTTCCTTTCAAAATGCCCATTGCGCCCAGTATTCCCGGTGCGGCACATATCGCCCCTATATATTTTCCATTTTCGTGGAAATCCTTTACTACTCTTAGTACTCCCTTATGCTCTTCCAGGTTCTTTGTTCCCGGCATTCCCCCGGGCAGAATGATCATGTCAAATTCAGCGAAGTTTACTTCCTCGAACAGATCTTCTGTCTGCACATTGATGCCATGAGCTCCATGGACCATATAGTCGTCTGAAATGGATACGGTATCCACATATATCCTTGCACGCCGAAGCAGATCTACTGCTGTGAGCGCTTCAATTTCCTCAAAACCATCCGCCAGTAACACCGCCGCTTTTTTCATAGTGATTCCTCCTTTTATCTTCTGCATTTATAGTATCAGACTGCTTCTGAAAAAGCAATTTATTTACAACTGTCTTTTTATGGATTATGATAGTTACAGTTCACGGCAACTCACAAAAAAAGTAAAAAGGAGACATATATGGAAATCGAGAAAAAATATCTGATCCCGGAAATTCCGTCTGATCTGAATATCATAAAAACGAGGCGCATTGAGCAGGGATACCTTTGCACGGATCCCGTTGTACGCATCCGCCGGGATGATGACAGTTTCTTCCTCACCTATAAATCAAAAGGCCTCATGGTGCGGGAGGAATACAATCTTCCTCTCACTTCCAGTGCCTATGAACATCTGCGGTCAAAAATCGACGGAAGGCTCATTCGTAAATTCCGCCATGTCATTCCTATAGACAACAACCTTTTCATAGAACTGGATGTCTTTCAGGATGACCTTTCCCCTCTCATTCTGGCCGAAGTAGAATTTCCTTCCGAGGAAATGGCAGAAAACTTCCAGCCGCCGTCCTGGTTCGGTGAGGATGTCACTTTTTCCTCTCTTTACCACAACAGTACCTTAAGCAAAACAGAAAAATAATATTTGCAACATTTTGTTGCTTTTTCGCTTTATTTTTCGTTTTGTTGCATAACGCCCCATTTGTCAGGTTAATTGCTATACTAAAGATACTTTAAAACGGAGGTATAGCAATGCCCAACATTCAACTTGCACGAAATCTCAAATATCTGCGCTTAGCGTACGGGCTCACCCAGGACGATCTGGGTGCTTTTCTCAATATCTCCAGACAGGCTTATTCCAACTATGAAAATCTGAAACGTTCGCCGGATCTGGATTCCCTGATCCGTCTTGCAAGCCTGTATCACCTCTCTCTTGATGACCTTGTCAGCAGAGAGCTCTCTTCCTTCATGGAGTCAGACCATTCTGTACAGATCCAGGAAGATAAGAATTTCTTCCGTCTTGGCGTTGACCGGGCAACAGAGAACAGGATTTATCTGACAAAAGAAGAAACGGAATTTATTTCTAAATTCCGCACCCTTGCTCCTGAAGACCGGCAGATCGCTCTCGGCTTCATAGATTCACGTTCTAAAAAAGTCTGATCCTTCCTGATCACAGCCATACGGCTTCGCTCTTACTCCACAAGCGCAAGAGCAAATCCGTCATGAACCGCATTCATAGCTTCGTCAATATCCTTCTCATCGATCAGAACGGTAATTCTGATCTCTGAAGTTGAGATCATACTGATATTAATTCGGGAATTGTAAAGAGATTCGAACATCTTCGCGGCAACTCCCGGATTCGTCATCATTCCCGCACCTACTACAGAAATCTTCGCAACTTTTTCATTATAGCTGATCTCCTGAATAGTCAGCGCTTCTTTGTGTTCTTCCAGAATTTCCAGAGCACGTTTCAACTCATCCTGGGCAACTGTAAAGGAAATATCTTTTGTCCCCTCTCTCCCTACAGACTGCAGAATGATATCCACATTAATATTGTTTTTCGCAAGTGTATTGAAGATCCGGAATGCGATCCCCGGCTTATCTTCTACTCCCATCACCGAGATCCTTGCAGTATTTTTGTCACCGGCTACGCCTGTAATCAACATTTTTTCCATCTTTACTGTCTCCTTAATAATTGTTCCTTCACTGCGGTTCAGACTGGACCTTACTACCAGTTCAACCCCGTATTTTTTCGCCATTTCCACAGAACGGTTATGCAGAACCTTTGCTCCGCATGTAGCAAGCTCCAGCATCTCATCATAAGTGATCGCCTCCAGCTTCCTTGCATTTTTCACCACTCTGGGGTCTGCCGTATAGACTCCGTCCACATCGGTATAAATCTCACACAGGTCTGCGTTGAGGACTGCCGCCAGGGCAACCGCTGTTGTATCAGAACCTCCCCTTCCCAGCGTGGTAATATCTTCGTATTTGTTCACTCCCTGGAATCCTGTCACAATTACGATTTTCCGGGAATCCAGCTCATGCAGGATCCTCTTTTTGTCTATAGACTTAAACCTGGCATTTCCATAACGGGAAGTGGAATTCATTTTTACCTGAAATGCATTCAGTGAAACCGCCGGAACGTCCATTGCATGCATAGCCATTGCCATCAGAGAAACAGACACCTGCTCTCCTGTTGTCATAAGCATGTCAAGCTCTCTTTTTTTCGGTTCCGGATTAATGGACTGGGCAAGGGCGATCAGATCATCTGTGGTGTCTCCCATGGCCGAGAGTACAACTACCACATCATGCCCCTTCCTGTAGTCCTCAATGCAGCGTTTTGCCACATTATATATCCTTTCTCTGTCTGCGACGGACGAACCGCCGAACTTCTTTACAATTAACATAGTCCCTCCTGTTTCTCCTTCATCCTTTACTTTAATCCAGCTCCAGAAAATGTGCCATCAGCCGGTATCCTTCCGGCCAGACAAACGCGCTGTCCGCTGCCGCCCTCTCACTGTATGTATGAATGCCCCCGGCTGTTTCCCGGCTGTCATAGATCAGGTACGGAACTGCGTCTCCTGTATGGGTACGTACCTCGATCGGCGTCGGATGATCGGGAAGGATCATAATACGGAAATCCTCTCCGGATCTTTCCATTCCCTCCACAATTCTTCCCAGCACTCTTTTGTCTACATTTTCAATCGCTTCTATCTTCGCCTTTGTATCTCCCTGATGCCCCATCTCGTCAGGCGCTTCCACATGGACATAGGCAAAATCATAGCCGTCTTTTGTCAGAGCATTGACCGCCGCATCTGCTTTGCCTTCATAGTTGGTGTGAAGCCCTCCATTGGCCCCCTCTACAACAACATTATCCATCTGCGCCCCTACAGCAAGGCCTTTCAGCAGATCGACCGCCGATATCATCACGCCTCTTTTTCCTGTCTTTTCATAAAAGGACGTCAGAGACGGGCGGGTCCCGGCTCCCCAGAACCAGGCAGAATTGGCCGGATGCAATCCCTGCCTGCATCTTTCCTGATTGATTGGGTGCCCGGATAAAATATCGTAACTTTTCTCCATCATCTTACGCAGAACCGGATCCTTGGGAAGATATTCTCCAATCCGCTTTGTAAGGATATCATGGGGCGGCGTAAGATCCAAGACCTGCCCCCGTTTCCAGATCAGAAGATGCCGGTAACTTGTTCCCCGGAAAAATTCATACCCTTCCTTTTTCAGTCCTTCCCGCAGAGCATCCAGAAGGATTCCCGCATCCTTGGTACTGATCTCACCGGAACTGTGATCCAGGATTTTCTTATCCTCATAAGGCTCTTCTTCTGTGAGAGTCACCAGATTACATCGGAACGAAACATCTGTCTTCTCCATATTGACACCGATACTTAAAGCTTCCAGGGGAGATCTTCCAGTGTAATATATGTCTGGGTCATATCCCAGGACGGACAGATTCGCCGTATCACTGCCCGGAGCCATTCCGGAAGGAACCATGGCTGCAGTTCCGATCTCTGCAGTTTTTGCCAGACGATCCATCACCGGAGTATCGGCTGCTTCCAATGTCGTCTTTCCATTCAGCTCCTCAAGAGGTCTGCCGGCCATTCCATCACTCAAAACAACAATATATTTCATCTGTTTCCCCTTTCTGCTCTTTTACTCTTCCACTCGGATCATTCCGAGAATACTGTCCCGGAACGTTTCCGCTTTTTTCTCGTATTCTCCTTCCGGCATGACCGGGGTCAGAAAGCCAAATTCTCCTTCCACTCCCTCTGCCTTCGCATATTGAAGCATACCAAATTCCTCTGTCAGCTTTTCTTCAAAGTCTTCTTTTTTCCCTTTCATACGTACGAAGAAACGGCGTTTTACATCTTTTTTATCTTCCAGTGCAAGCTTCTCTTCGCTCCAGCCTACGCCCAGGTTTCGGTTCAGGTGTTTTGCTTCCTCCACAATGTCTCCCACTACCGCGCTGGCAGTCGGCAGTTTCCCTGCACCGCTTCCGTAAAACATGGCGTCGCCCAGCATATTTCCATGAACAAAGATAGAATTAAACACTCCGTTGATAGAAAAAAGCGGATGCTCTCTGTGAAGGAGGAAAGGCGCCACCATAGCGTTTAACTTCTCTCCGTCTCTCTTGCAGGAGGCAAGAAGCTTAATGGTCATTCCCATCGCTTTTGCATACTTCATATCTTCTACTGTGATCTTTGTAATTCCCTCACAGTAAATATCTTCAAAATCAACCTGCTGTCCGGATATGATCGAAGAAAGGATCGCAATTTTACGGCAGGCATCGTAGCCTTCCACATCTGCCTCCGGATTGCGCTCCGCATAGCCGTTATCCTGCGCTTCCTTCAACACTTCTTCGTAATCTGCTCCCTCATAGAACATTTTCGTCAGCATATAGTTTGTTGTTCCGTTAAGGATTCCTGTAATCTCCTCGATGACATCTCCGGTCAGAGACGAGTGAAGCGGACGCAGGATCGGGATTCCTCCTCCCACACTGGCCTCAAACAGGAAGTTTACATTTTTTTCTTTGGCAAGTTTCAGAAGAGAAGCTCCGTGTTTTGCCACCAGGGCTTTATTGGAGGTAGCAACGCTTTTTCCCGCTTCCAGGCTCTGCCTTACAAATGTATATGCCGGCTCAATGCCTCCCATCACTTCTACAACGATCTTCACTTCCTCATCCTTAAGGATATCTTCAAAATTGTGGGTAATGATATCCTGTACCGGATCACCGGGAAAATCTCTAAGATCCAGAACATATTTGATCCGAAGCTCTTCTCCGACTCTCTGGTCAATCACTTTTTCATTTGTACGGATTACTTCCACTACTCCGGAACCTACTGTCCCGTATCCCAGTACTGCTATCTTTATCATCCTTTTCCCCTTTCTTCCTCTATTGGTTCTGACTGCTAAGATATGCATTCATAAAAGGATCCAATGCACCGTCCAACACAGCAGTCACATTTCCGCTCTCTTCTCCTGTTCTGTGATCTTTCACCAGCGTATAAGGCTGCATCACATAAGAACGGATCTGATTTCCAAATCCAATTTCCTTTATCTCACCGCGGATATCCGACACCTTTTCCGCCTGCTCCTGTTCCTTCAGAAGTTTCAGCTTGGCTTTCAGCATCTGCATGGCTTTATCCTTGTTGTGATGCTGCGACCTCTCATTCTGGCACTGCACCACGATCCCTGTAGGCAGGTGGGTAATACGGATAGCCGAAGATGTCTTATTGACATGCTGACCTCCCGCACCGCTGGCACGGTAGGTATCGATCTTCAGCTCATCCTCCGGCACTTCAATATCACCCGTATTATCTTCCATGTCCGGGATCACATCACAGGATGCAAAAGATGTCTGGCGCTTTCCGGCAGAATTGAAAGGCGAGATCCTGACAAGGCGGTGCACGCCTTTTTCCGACTTCAAATAACCATAAGCATTGGTTCCATTCACCTCAAAGGTGACATTTTTAATACCTGCAATATCTCCGTCCAGATAGTCCAGTACCTGTATGGAAAATCCTTTCCTTTCTGCCCATCTTGTATACATCCGGTAAAGCATGCTGGTCCAGTCGCAGGACTCCGTCCCGCCGGCACCGGCATGCAGAGTCACAATGGCATTGCATGCGTCATATTCTCCCGAGAGCAGCGTCTGTATCCTAAGAGATTCAAAAGCTTCCTCAAACTGTGAGATTTCCTTTTCGATCTCCTCCACCATGGACTCATCATTTTCTTCATGAGCCATTTCGATCAGAACCTGGATGTCTTCCCATGTTCCCTGCAGATGTTTCATGGTATCCAGCTGATCTTTCAGCTCTTTTAATTCTTTCATAATTTTCTGTGAATGCTCTGCATCATCCCAGAAACCTGGTTCCTCCAGCTTTCGCTCCAGTTCTTCTACCCGTTTTTCCTTGCCGGAGATGTCAAAGTGAATCCCTCATTCCGGCAAGAGGTTCTTCATAGGAGCTGATAATGCTTTTATACTGATCCAGCTCGACCACTTACTTTCACCTCTTTCATTTTCAACTGATTCGCAGCGCTCTCTATGCCTTTTTCCTTCCGCAGCACTGCTTGTATTTTTTTCCGCTTCCGCACGGGCACGGATCATTGGGATAAATTTTCTTCTCCGTGCGCTTCTTCGGTGCATTCACTGCAGTATCATCCTTATTGGTTCCAGTCACCTTGGCAACCTGCTCTCTTTCCACCTTCTGTTCCAGCTTGATGTGGAACAGCGTACGAACTGTATCTGCAGTGATGGATTTTGTCATCTCATCGAACATATCATAACCCAGCATTTTGTATTCCACCTTGGGATTTCTCTGACCGTAGGCCTGCAGACCGATTCCCTGGCGAAGCTGATCCATATCGTCAATGTGATCCATCCATTTGGCGTCAATCACCTTCAGAAGCACGACCCGCTCAATCTCGCGGAGATGCTCCGGCTCCGGAAATTCCGCTTCCTTCATTTCATATGCTTTTACTGCTTTTTCTTTCAGGAAATGTTTCAGCTTCTTCTGGGACATGTCTTTGACATCCTCCGGTGAAACAGGCTCCATCATAGGAATGCTTCCGCGAAGGCTTACATTCAATTCCGTCAGATCCCAGTCTTCCGGCTCCTGGTCTGCTGAAATTTCCTTGTCCACCAGATTTTCCACATATTCACTGATCATATGATAGATGGAATCCCGCATGCTCTCTCCATCCAGAACTCTTCTTCTCTCTTCGTATATGATCTCTCTTTGTTCATTCATAACCTGATCATATTCCAGAAGATTTTTACGGATTCCAAAGTTATTATTCTCTATTTTCTCCTGTGCCTTCTCAATGGCGCCTGAAAGCATCTTATGTTCAATCTGTTCACCGTCCTCAACACCAAGGGCGTTGAATACATTCATCAGACGTTCCGAACCGAACAGGCGCATCAGATCATCTTCCAGGGAAATATAAAATCTGGACTCTCCCGGGTCTCCCTGACGTCCGCTTCGTCCGCGCAGCTGGTTGTCAATACGTCTGGATTCATGGCGCTCGGTACCGATGATCTTCAGCCCGCCAGCTTCTCTTGCTTCATCATCCAGCTTGATGTCGGTACCACGGCCTGCCATGTTTGTAGCAATGGTGACTGCTCCATGCTGTCCTGCCTGTGCAACGATCTCTGCTTCCATCTCGTGGAACTTGGCATTGAGGACGTTATGCTTAATCCCCCTCTTTTTCAGCATTCCACTTAAAAGCTCTGACACATCAATAGTGATCGTACCTACCAGAACCGGCTGTCCCTTTGCATGAGCCTTCTCCACTTCATCACACACAGCCCGGAATTTTTCTTTCTGGGTCTTATATACAGCATCTTCCATATCCACACGGATCACCGGTACATTCGTCGGGATTTCTACAACATCCATGCCGTAGATCTCACGGAACTCCTTCTCCTCTGTCAACGCCGTACCTGTCATACCGCTCTTTTTCTCATATTTATTAAACAGATTCTGGAACGTGATCGTTGCAAGAGTTTTGCTCTCCCTTTTTACTTTCACGCCCTCCTTGGCCTCAATTGCCTGATGAAGACCGTCAGAATATCTTCTTCCGGGCATGATACGTCCCGTAAACTCATCGACGATCAGAACTTCGTCATCCTTCACCACATAATCCTGGTCGCGGAACATCAGGTTGTGGGCACGGAGAGCCAGAATAATATTATGCTGAATCTCCAGATTTTCCGGATCTGCAAGATTATCAATGTGGAAGAATTTCTCTACCTTCTTCACACCGTCTTCTGTAAGGTTGACCGTCTTTTCTTTCTCATTGACAATAAAGTCTCCTGTCTCCTCAATCTCCTCGCCCATAATGGCATTGATCTTGGAAAACTCACCGCTGGCTTCTCCTCTTTCCATCTGTCTTGCCAGAATATCGCAGGCCTCATAGAGCTTTGTAGACTTACCGCTCTGCCCGGAGATAATAAGAGGAGTTCTGGCTTCATCGATCAGAACAGAGTCAACCTCATCAATGATAGCAAACTTCAGCCCTCTTTGCACAAGCTGTTCTTTATAGATCACCATATTATCTCTTAAGTAATCAAAGCCCAGCTCATTATTTGTCACATAAGTAATATCACAGTTATATGCCTCCCGGCGTTCATCATTGTCCATGCTGTTCAGCACAACGCCTACCTTCAGTCCCAGGAACTCATGTACCTGGCCCATCCACTCCGCATCACGCTTTGCCAGATAATCATTGACCGTTACGATATGGACTCCCTGCCCGGTCAGTGCATTTAAATAGGCCGGCAGTGTAGATACAAGCGTCTTACCTTCACCTGTCTTCATTTCTGCGATACGTCCCTGATGAAGGATAATTCCTCCGATCAGCTGCACACGATAATGGCGCATCCCCAGCACGCGCGAAGCTGCTTCCCTTACTACTGCATAAGCCTCCGGCAGAATATCATCCAGAGTCTCTCCCTTGTCCAGCCTTTCTTTAAACTCTCTCGTCTTGTCCTTCAGTTCACTGTCAGAAAGCTGCTTCATTTCCGGCTCAAGAGCCTCAATATGATCCACAATGGGATAGATCCGCTTCAGCTCATGTTCACTGTGCGTTCCGAATATTTTCTCTATAAAACCCATGTTGTTAACTCCTTATTCAAAAAATTACTCTATTCCACATTTTATCACTATCCCAAATCCAATTCAACAAATTTATAAAGTGTTCATAATGTTCACAGTCATGACATATTTTTCACCGCATCATAGGGAATCGTTCCTCCAAACAAATCCAGGGCGCTTCCAATGGTAAAATCCAGGTTCCCTCCGCTGATCTGCCGAAACTGTTCCAGATCCTTAAGACTTCCGATCCCTCCTGCATATGTAATGGGGATTCCCCTGATTTTAGAGAGCAGAGCAACCAGATCTTCCGGCACACCGGCCGCTTTTCCTTCCGAATCCACCCCATGGACGAGGAATTCACTGCAGGATTCCTTCAGCCAGTACAAAATCTCTTCATTTACCTGGATTTTGGTAAATGTCTGCCATCGGTCCGTTACTATATAATAGGAAGCATCTTTTTTCCGGCAGCTTAAATCCAGAACAATGTGCTCCTTTCCTACAGCGTGCACCAGTCTTTCCAGATTATCCCACTGTATCTGCCCTTCCCGGAATACATAGGACGTCACAATAACATGGCTGGCCCCCGCCTCAATAAATTCCGCCGCATTCTCTGCCGTAACGCCCCCTCCTACCTGCAGACCTCCGGGAAATACCTTTAACGCCGCAAGCGCCTGCTGCCTGTTCTTCTCATAATATTCCGATGAAACCGGATTCAAGAGGATCACATGCCCTCCTTTCAGATTGTCCTTTTTATAAAGCTCTGCATAAAACGCCGCATCATATCCGGAAACAAAATTTTCCACAGCCTTATCTCCATGATCCTTCAGGCTTCCTCCCACAATCTGCTTTACTTTGCCGTTATGTATATCTATGCACGGTCTGAATCTCATATCTGCCTCCCTTCATTCCCTTCTTCGGTGAATGATTGAAAAACATTGTCAAATTATTCCAAAAATAATCATACCACAGGCAGACTTGAAAATCCACCTGTGGTATCGCTTATCTGTTTGTATTATTATTACTGTTTTCTATATCCTCTCTGGCATCTTCAGCACCCTGTTCCACGTCATTTTTTATATCTTCTGCTCCATCTCTGACGTCTTCTCCAATGTCCTGTGCCTCATCCTTGATATCCTCTCCGATATTCTCGGCTGCTCCGTCATTTTTCGTCCCGTCTGTAGCATCATTCATCGTGTTGTCAGTACTGTTTTCTTCCTTTACTGCTCCGTTATCTTCTTCATTTCTTCCGCAGCCTGCCAGAGTTCCAAAGGATGACAGCACACACAGGAAGATTAAAATTCCTCTTTTTAACTGTTTCATAAGTTTGTACTCCCTTTCTTCATTTTCTATGAATACTATCCGCAGCTTATGAAAAATTTATACATGTTCCTGTGTTCCATTTTTTTCTAAAACTCTAAAAATCTTTTCATATCTTAAATTTTTTCTGCAATAATTCCTTCCCTGTAGGATTCCAGAAGCCAGGCGAGATCCTCAATACGCTTTTTCAGTTCTCTTCCGATATCGGTATCCCCCACCGTCTTTCTTGCAATGACACGCTTCACGATCGTGCTGTCAGAATGGATATCACTTTCCTTTTCAATGGCTGCTTCTGTAGATTCAAAAGGCTCATGGGCAGCCAGGATAAGTCCATAGGAATTATAGATCAGCGTATAACCTGCAATTCCTGTCTCTTTTTGATATGCTTTGGAAAAGCCTCCATCTATGACAAGAACCTTCCCCTGACATTTAATAGGACTTTCCCCTGCTTTTGACTTCACCGGCACATGCCCGTTGACAATGTGAGTTCCTTCTCCCGGAAGGCCAAATTCCGCCAAAATCCGATCGACCACTTCTTCATTTTCCAGAAATTCATAATAAGGATTTTTCTTTTCTTTGTGGGTTTCTTTCTCGGCCAGAAAATACCTCTCAAAGGTGGCCATCTTATCTTTACCGAAAAGCGGTGAATTTTCATGAAGCCAGATATACCACATCATATCTTTGCCTCTCTCCTTCTCTTTCTTGTCAAGAGCAAAGAAGCCTTTTCTCACATAGCTCTCCAGCACTTCGTAAAGAGCTTTCCCCTTATATACCTTCCCATAAATCCTTACGGATTTCAGACTTCCGTCCGGATTCAGCGGAACGCATCCGTGATAGAGAAGGTTCTGATTGTAGACTTTATAAAGTCCGCCCTTATTCAAAAGGAACCTCATGTGTTCCTGCAGCTTCTGGCATCCGAGAAACGCCCGTTCCAGGCGGTCCATAATATCCTCTTCCTCCTCTGTCAGCGCATAAGGACGGCGCGGATCAATCGTCGGGAAGTTTTTGTCCAGCAGTTCATAGACCTTTCCGTCCAGCTCAATCGTACCATTCTCAAAATCAATGTGATGGAGGAGATTCCTTTTCTCCAGTTTGAATCCCGGATTCTTCTTTATGATCTGCCCTTCCACCTTGAACTGGATAATGGAAATAGCCTTATGCATTTTCACTTCCATCTCTTTTTCCCTTGCCGTGTATCCTGTGCTTCCCTTGAGTGCGAAACAGGTGCAGGGGTCGTCGGCATAGGTTTCCAACGCGTATGTTGCAAGAGGAAGCAGGTTGATGCCATATCCGTCTTCCAGAATATCCAGATTTCCGTATCTTGCACAAATTCTGATAACATTGGCAATACACCCCCTCTGTCCGGCGGCAGCTCCCATCCACAGCACATCATGATTTCCCCATTGAATATCCACAGAATGATGGCGGATCAGCTTGTCCATGATAATATGGGGACCGGGTCCTCTGTCATAAATATCTCCCACAATGTGCAGGTGATCTACCGTCAGCCTCTGGATCACTTCGCTTAAAGCCACAATAAACTCCTCTGCCCGACTTGTCTCAATAATCGTGCTGATAATGGAATTATAATAGTATTCTTTATCCAGCACATCCGCTTTCTCTGTGATCAGCTCTTCGATCACGTAAGCGAAATCCTTCGGCAGGGCCTTTCGTACCTTAGAACGGGTATATTTGCTCATAGTACGCTTGCATACCTCGATCAGCCGGTACAGCGTGATCTTGTACCAGTCTTCCATGTTTGGTTCCTCCCGCCTGATCCGATCCATCTTTTCTGTGGGATAATAAATAAGAGTAGCAAGGGACTGTTTGTCCCGGCTACTCATAGTATTCCCAAATACATCGTCGATCTTCCGGCGGATGGATCCCGATCCGTTTTTCAGCACATGCGAAAAAGCCTCATATTCTCCATGAATATCAGTCAGAAAATGCTCTGTCGCTTTTGGCAGGTGCAGGATTGCCTGCAGATTGATGATCTCTGTAGAAGCACTGGCAATTGTGGGATACAACTCCGAGAGCCTCTCCAGATACTTCATTTTTAGCTCTTCCATATCCATCCTCCCCATTTTCATATGTATTTAAAATTGTATTACATCCGACATATCATAACGTCCTGCCGGTTTTCCCGCCAGATACTTGGCTGCCGCCACAGCTCCCCGGGCAAAAAGCGCTTTGGAATAAGCGGTATGCTTAAATTCGATCACCTCGTCCTCTCCGGCAAAGATCACCTCATGTTCTCCCACAATGGTGCCGCCTCTCACTGCCGAGATACCAATCTCGCGGGAATCTCTTGCCTTCCGCTCCCTGCTTCTGTCATAGGTATAGGAATAGACTCCGTCAAGAGCGTCATTGACAGAATCCGCCAGGGCAATGGCTGTTCCGCTGGGAGCGTCCACCTTCCGGTTGTGATGCTTTTCCACAATCTCAATGTCAAAGCCTTCCGGGGCAAGCACACGGGCTGCGTCTTTCAGAATCTTCATAAGAAGATTTACTCCAAGAGACATATTGGCCGAGCGCAGAACCGCCGTCTCCTTAGCAGCCTCTTCCACTTTTTTCAGCTGTTCTTCTGAAAGTCCTGTGGTACACAGCACTACCGGAAGTTTCTTCTCTCTGCAGTATGCAAGAAGCTCGTCTACTGCCGCCGCATTGGAAAAGTCGATCAGCGCATCCGCCTCCACACTGCATTTTCCAATCTCATCATACACTGGATAATCATTGGAAATCCCGGTATATTTGTCCACTCCGGCAACAATTTCCACTTCCGGATCTTCTTTGACCATCCGTGTGATCACCTGTCCCATTTTCCCATTGCAGCCGTGCATAATCAGTCTTACCATTTTCTTTTACCTCCGCTTTCCATCCTCATACGTACTTATTTTCATACGTGAAAGGGACAGAAATCATGCTGTCTTTTGATCCTGTCCCTTTTATTCAGCTTTTTTCAGCTCACCACTCATGCTCTGGCTTTTATGCCAGTTTTATTCCAAAATCCTTCATTGCCTGTGCCAGACTTTTTTCATGTTCCGGAGAAATCTCTGTCAAAGGCATACGAAGTCCTCCGCATTCCATTCCCATCAGATTTACAGCCTTCTTTACCGGAATCGGATTCACTTCACAGAAAAGCTGCTCGATCAGCGGAATTGCCTTCAGCTGAAGTTCACAGGCTCCTTTCACATCTCCCGCAAAGAACTTTGCACAAATGTCATGGGTCTCTTTTGGAGCCACATTAGAGAGCACAGAAATAACGCCTTTTCCTCCCAGAGACAAAAGCGGTACGATCTGGTCGTCATTTCCGGAATACAGATCTGCTTTCCCGTCTGTCAGATACATGATCTTCGCTACCTGTGCAATATTGCCGGAAGCTTCCTTGATCCCCACAATATTGTCCACATCGCGGATCAGCTCTGCCGCTGTCTCCGGAGCAATGTTCAGCCCGGTACGACTTGCCACACTGTACATGATGATCGGCGCCTTGGCTTCTTCCGCTACAGCCTTATAATGTGCAGCCAGTCCTTTCTGTGTTGCTTTATTATAATAGGGAGTAACGATCAAAAGTCCGTCCACTCCGTATTCCACTGCCTCTTTTGACATGTCAATGGTCGTATATGTAGCGTTGGAACCTGTTCCGGCGATTACAGGAAGCCGTTTTTTCGTGCGTTCCACTGCAAATTTAATGCATTCCATATGTTCCTCTTCTGATAAAGTAGAGGACTCTCCTGTTGTTCCGCATATGATCAGACTGTCTGTTCCATTCTCGCAGTGATAGTCGATCAGCTCATCCAGTTTGTCAAAATTCACGCTTCCATCTTCATGAAATGGTGTAACCAGCGCCACCCCGGCACCTGTAAAAATAGCCATACTATTCCTCCTGACCTCTATAATAAAAAATGATATCTTCTAAAAAGTGTATCATTATTCATTTGCAATGTCAATGGAACGTTGCCTGCTTCAGGGCAGTTTGGTACATGGTCTGTCAATCTTCCAGACATTCCAGTTTACTTACCGACACTTCATATGCCGTTCTCTTTTCTGTCTCTGTCTCTGAAAGACGTTTTACGTATTCTCTGCTCTGTATACGCCCAAGCACCTGGACATGCTCCCCCACCTCAAAAGAAGAGGCAAATCTGGCATTTCTCCCCCAGCAGATGCAGGGAATATAATCGGATTTCCCATATGGCCTGTTGACTGCCAGAAGAAGATCGGCAATCTCCCTTCCAAGCGGCGTTTTGCGGTACACCGGCAGTTTGCAGATATATCCGTCCAGCAGGATCGTATTCGTCTTGGCCCCGTCCAACTCTTCATCAATAAAAGACACTTCTCTTACGAATACGGACAATATCAGCCTGTTCTTTTGTTCATCGTGCCTGTTGTAAGAGCGGAACTGCCCTGTCGCCATAATAAACTCCCCTGTGTAATCCTGCGTAACATCCATCAGTCTTTCCGAGATCATCAGCGGAATCCGGTCCTGCGAGCTGCTAAGACGGCGCACCAGCACATCCACCATATAGAATCCTTCTCCAAACACTGTGTGGCTGAATGTAAATCCTGATGCGATCTGCCCCATAATAGTTACCTGGTTGTTTTCAATAATCTTATCTGACATAACGTGTAAATCTCCCTTCCTCCGAATCGTATTCTAAGCTTTTTAGAGTCACTACATAATCTATGCGGGAAAAACAGATATTAGAACTATATTCCTTGTTTTTTTTGGGAAATATGATAAACTAAAACAGTTACAAAATAATGTAGAATGTGATAGATCAAAAGAAAAGGAAGATTTCGTATGAAGACAAAACGCGAAGATGTACGTAATATTGCTATTATCGCCCATGTCGATCATGGGAAAACAACGCTTGTAGATGAGCTGCTCAAACAAAGCGGTGTATTCCGCGAAAATCAGGAAGTAGCCGAGAGAGTCATGGACTCCAATGATATTGAACGTGAGCGTGGAATTACCATTCTTTCTAAAAATACTGCTGTTTATTATAAGGGAACAAAGATCAACATTATCGACACACCCGGACATGCCGATTTCGGCGGCGAAGTAGAACGTGTCCTGAAAATGGTAAACGGGGTGATCCTGGTAGTGGATGCTTTTGAAGGAGCTATGCCCCAGACAAAATTCGTGCTGCGAAAAGCCCTGGAACTGAAGCTCCCTGTCATCGTCTGCATCAACAAGATCGACCGTCCTGAGGCCCGCCCTTCTGAAGTCATCGATGAAGTGCTGGAACTGTTCATCGATCTGGACGCTTCTGATGAGCAGCTGGACTGCCCCTTTGTCTATGCGTCTGCAAAGGCAGGCTATGCCGTGCTGGAGCTGGAGGACGGTCCCCAGAATATGGTGCCGCTTTTTGAGACCATCCTGGATTACATCCCGGCACCGGAAGGAGATCCGGATGCCGACACTCAGGTTCTGATCAGTACCATTGACTATAATGAATATGTAGGCCGCATCGGTATCGGCAAAGTAGATAACGGCACGATCCGCACCGGTCAGGACATGATCGTCGTAAACGCTCACGACCCGGAGCGTCAGGAAAAAGTAAGGATCAGCAAGCTCTATGAATTTGACGGTCTGAACAAAGTGGATGTGAAGGAAGCTACCATCGGTTCTATTGTGGCAATTTCCGGTATTTCAGATCTTTCGATCGGCGATACCATCTGTTCCCCGGAAAATCCGGTAGCCATTCCCTTCCAGAAAATTTCCGAACCAACCATTGCCATGCAGTTTATGGTAAACGACAGTCCCTTTGCCGGTCAGGAAGGAAAATATGTTACATCCCGACATATCCGCGACCGTCTGTTCCGGGAATTAAATACAGATGTCAGCCTCCGGGTGGAGGATACGGAAAATATGGACACATTCAAAGTATCCGGCCGGGGCGAGCTCCATCTTTCTGTGCTCATAGAGAATATGCGCCGGGAAGGATATGAGTTTGCTGTCAGCAAGGCAGAGGTCCTGTACAAAAAGGACGAAAAAGGAAGGCTCCTTGAGCCGATGGAAACTGCATTCATTGATGTACCGGAAGAATTTACCGGTATTGTCATTGAAAAACTGGGACAGCGTAAAGGAGAACTCCGCAATATGGGCACTGCCAGCGGCGGCTATACCCGTATGGAATTTTCCATTCCCGCACGGGGACTCATCGGCTACCGCGGTGATTTCCTCACAGACACAAAAGGGAACGGGATTCTGAACACAGCGTTTGACTGTTATGCCCCCTACAAAGGCGACATCCAGTATCGCAAACAGGGATCCCTCATCGCCTTCGAGACAGGAGAATCCGTCACATACGGACTGTACAGCGCCCAGGAGCGCGGAACACTCTTTATCGGTCCCGGCGAAAAGGTCTACTCCGGCATGGTAATCGGTCAGAATGCCAAAACCGACGATATCGAAGTCAACGTATGTAAAACAAAGCACCTGACCAATACCCGCTCTTCCAGCGCAGATGAGGCACTAAGGCTGACTCCTCCAAGGATTTTAAGCCTGGAAGAAGCGCTGGATTTCATCGATACAGATGAACTGCTGGAAGTGACCCCGAAGTCTCTTCGTATCCGCAAAAAGATTCTGGATCCAAAGATGCGCAAAAGAAATAATAACAAATCATAAAAACCACTTTTATATTATGGAGAAAGGATTTATCTATGGATTTTCTCTGGCTGCTGGAAGGGATCCGCACCCCTTCCATGGACAAAATTATGCAGGTTATCACCTATTTCGGACAGGAACTCATTCTTGTGGGCATCATCTGTTTTCTTTACTGGTGTGTAAATAAAAAGCTGGCATATCAGCTGGGCTTTACTTATTTCAGTGCCGGGCTGATCGTCCAGACACTGAAGATTTCTTTTCGGATTCCCAGACCCTGGGTTCTGGATCCCAGCTTCCATGCTGTGGAAAGTGCTGTTCCTGATGCTACCGGATATTCCTTTCCAAGCGGGCATACACAGGGCGCCTCTTCTTTTTTCTTTCCGCTGTTTACATGGACCCGGAAGAAATGGCTGAAGGTTTTGTGTATTTTTGCGCCCTTATGCGTGGGCTTTTCCCGTATGTATCTGGGCTGCCATACTCCCAAAGATGTCCTTGCTTCTCTGGGAGTATCCGCTCTTTGCACATGGCTGATCTGGCATTTTCGCGCCCTCTTTTTGGAAGATTCTCCTCACAGCCGAAGTGTGTTCGCTGCCATGCTTATCTTCTCTGCAGGAGCTGCCATTTATGCGCTCCTCCTTCTGAAGAACGGCATTGTTACTGAAGAGCTTGCCTCCGACTGCTGCAAAGCTGCCGGCGCAGGCATGGGGTTTGCCGTAGGCTGGTATCTGGAGCGGACAAGGATACGGTTTTCCACAGCCGCGAAAAACCGCCGGATCCAGGCGGCCAAACTTATCTGCGGACTTGGTATGCTGCTTCTGATCAAAGGAGGAGTTTCCTTTATCCTTGGCACATCCATACTTGCAAAAATGATAGAATATTTTATACTTATATTATGGATCATCGTGATATATCCGGCGATTTTCCAAAAAATACTCGGCACCGCCCAGGAGACTTAGGAGGCATTATGAAAAAATATATTACTATGTTCCTTTCCTATCTTGCCATGTTTCTGGAGTTTTTTATCTCCATGATGCTTGCAGTCGGAATCATCCTTTTATGCATACGTCTGGCCGGTTCTCTTGTACATATCCCGGACCTGGATGTTTATCCCAATTATGAGGATCTGCTGGAATCCTGTTTTGAGCTGATCATTGGTGTTGAGCTGATCCGTATGATGTACTACCACACACCGGACACGGTATTTGAAGTACTGGTTTTTGCCATCGCACGGCAGATTATCAACGGCCATTCCTCTGCTCTTTCCAGCCTGATCGGAGTATGTGCCATCGCCGTTTTGTTTGCCACAAGAAAATTTCTTTTCTGCGGATTCGATCTCCTGGAGAAAAATATTTTCCGTGCTTCTTCCAGAATTCAGGTGATCAATAAGCTAATGGCCTGTCATATTCCATGTCCCAGTCCGTCCTCTACTCTCAATGACGCGATACTTGAAAAAATGTCGGAAGAAAATGTAACTCCTGAAGTAGGTACATGTGTTTCTGTTGCAGATGTTGCTCTTCGTATCGATAAAATGAAGGACGGAAAAATTTCAAGAATCGAAGTAATACATGCTATACATTGACACAAAAACATGTTATACTCAATATATCAGATATAAATAGTTTGTCTTACTATTTTGTCAGACATTATTTCGTCTGAAATTCTCTTAAAAAGGAGTTGGGCATCATGAAATTTATCATTAGCGGAAAGAACATTGATGTGACACCTGGTTTAAAGGATACCATCACACACAAATTAGGAAAGCTGGAAAGGTATTTTACTCCTGATACGGAAATCATTGTTACGTTGAGCGTTGAAAAAGAACGTCAGAAAATCGAAGTCACTATCCCGGTAAAGGGCCAGATCATCCGGTCCGAGCAGGTCAGCAGCGATATGTATGTATCCATTGATCTTGTGGAGGAAGTCATTGAACGTCAGCTTCGCAAATATAAAACAAAGCTGATTGCAAGACACCAGGAAGGGGGTAATTTCAAACAGGAATTTTTTGACAGCCAGGAACAAAACGAAGCAGATGAGGAGATCAGGATCGTACGTACCAAACGTTTTGGTATCAAACCTATGTATCCGGAAGATGCCTGCATAGAAATGGAACTTTTGGGACATGATTTCTTTGTTTTCTGTAATGCGGAAACAGAAGAAGTCAACGTGGTATACAAACGAAAAAATGGAACCTTCGGTCTGATCGAGCCGGAGTTTCAATAACAGGGTGCTCCCTTTTTCATGACCAGAGTTCTGGAGTTTACTCCAGAACTCTGGTCTTTCCATTTATTTCTGCATAAAAGCAGGGACCCCTTTCTGTTATGTTCGCCCGTCCTGCCGTTGCTTCTGTTACTTCTTCCTTTATCTTATCCAGCAGCTCTTCCGGTACCAGCGCCTCCAACGCTACCCGGTCCGTATATTCCGTATCCAGGATTGCTATATTGCGCTCCCCAAATATATACTGTATTTTTCCAAGTCCCGTATAATCCGTTTCAAGGTTCAGTTTAACGCCCCGTTTTCTGGTTATAATAGTAGAAGATAAAAGACCTTCCTTTACCGCCGCCGAATAGGCCCGCACAAGTCCTCCCGTTCCAAGAAGCGTTCCTCCAAAATATCTCGTCACCACTACTGCCGTGTCATGGAGATCTTCTCCCAGGAGTACATCCAGCATCGGTTTACCCGCTGTTCCGCTTGGTTCTCCGTCATCGCTGCATCTTTGAACTTCATAGTGCTCTCCAATGACATAAGCAGAGCAATTGTGCGTAGCATCCCAATACTTCTTTTTCATAGATTCCACAAACGCCACTGCTTCATCTTCGTTTGACACCGGAAGAACTGTAGCGATAAAACGGGACTTTTTTTCTGTGATCTCTCCTTCTCCCCCCTGATATACTAATCGATACTCCATTTTTATATCCCTCACTTTCATACATATATACTATACTTGATTTCTTAAGTTTTTCCTACTGAAATATGAAGTTTTCATTTTCTTCTTTATTTCAATAGGTAAATTTGCTATAATGACTTGGAATAAAGGAGGCATAAATGCATGAATTACGGAAAAAGAAAGATTTCTAAAAAGCAGAAAGAAATCACCTCAAAATCGACCATGCAGGGCAAGCGCGTCGGAGTCAGACTGATCAAGGCATTTTTCCTTTGTGTGATCGCCGTTTTCATTATCGGTGCCGTAGGTGGTCTGATTTTTTTAAAAAGAATTCTGGATAATTCTCCTGATATCTCTCCTGAGGATGTCCGCCCAAAAGGATATACCACTTTAGTATACGCCGATGACGGTTCCACGGAAATTGAACGTTTTGTAGAAGCCGGCTCCAATCGTATCTACAAATCCATTGATGAGATTCCGAAGAATCTCCAGCATGCATTTGTAGCGATCGAAGACGAACGTTTTTATGAGCACAACGGAATCGATCCTCAGGGTATTCTCCGTGCGGCAGTAACGGGTCTTGCTTCCGGGGGAAACTTTTCACAGGGTGCCAGCACGCTGACACAGCAGCTGATCAAAAATAATATCTTTCCTGATTTTGTAAATGAAGAGACCTTCTATGACAGATTAGAGAGAAAGATTCAGGAACAGTTCCTGGCACTGGATATCGAAAAGCAGATGTCAAAAGAGGAGATTCTGGAGGCATATATGAATACCATCAATCTTGGACAAAATACTCTTGGTGTTCAGTCTGCTTCCAAACGTTATTTCAATAAAGATGTATCAGAGCTTACCTTATCGGAATGTGCGGTTATTGCAGGAATCACTCAGAATCCTTCCCTGTACAATCCGATCACCAATCCGGAAGAGAACGCAAAACGGCGTGAAGAAGTTCTGAATAAAATGCTGGATCAGGGCTATATTGACCAGGCCGCATATGATGAGGCTATGGCAGATGATGTATATGCAAGAATCCAGACTGTCAATTCACAGATTGGTGAGGATTCTCCTTATTCCTATTTTGTAGACGCCCTCTCTGAACAGGTAATTAACGATCTGCAGTCCAAGCTGGGCTATACAGAGACTCAGGCTTACAATGCCCTTTACAGCGGAGGCCTTACCATTATCTCTACCCAGAATCTTGCCCTTCAGCAGATCTGTGATGAAGAGATGAACAATGACAGTAATTACCCCTGGCTGAAAGAAGTGGGACTTTCTTCCTATGCCCTGACTGTCACAAGAGCTGATAGCACTGTGGAAAATTACAGTGAAGGTCATGTCGAGGCATTCCGCGCTGAAACATACGGAAGCACAGAGGGGCTTACCTTCTCTTCTGAAGAGGAAGCAAACAGTGTCATTGCCGCCTGGAAGGCCAGCATTGCAAAGGAAGGAGATACCTATGACGAATCCATCATCCTTACTCCGCAGCCACAGGCCTCTGTCACATTGATGGATCAGACGACAGGACAGATCAAGGCACTGGTGGGTGGACGAGGCGCTAAACAGACCAGCCAGAGTCTGAACCGCGCTTACACCGGTTCCAAAAGGCAGCCTGGTTCCTGTTTCAAAATCCTCTCTGCATATGCACCGGCTCTGGATACCAACCAGATTACTCTTGCTAATGTCATAAAGGATGAACCGTGGACCTATTCCGACGGTACAAAATTTAAAAATGCCGGCAACAGCTATATGGGTAATATTACAGTAAGAGAAGCCATTGCCAATTCACAGAATACCTGTGCTGTAAAAACGATCCAGCAGATCACACCTGCTCTGGGATATGAATACGCAAAAGAAAACTTTTCCATGAGCACTCTTGTGGACAATGATAAATATGAACCGATCGCTCTTGGCGGTCTGACAGATGGTGTATATAATTATGAATTGTGCGCTGCTTTTGCTTCTATTGCTAACGGCGGTGTATACAACACACCTACTCTTTACACAAAAATTTTGGATCATGACGGAAATGTTCTGATCGAGAATCCTTCCGAATCTCATACAGCGATCAAAGACTCCACTGCTGCTCTTCTTACCAGCGCAATGGAAAGCGTTGTTACAAGCGGAACAGGACGGGCTGCCGCCCTTTCCAATATGCCTGTTGCAGGTAAGACCGGAACCGCCGATGAAGACAAGGACCTCTGGTTCTGCGGTTATACTCCGTACTACACCTGCTGTGTATGGGGCGGATATGATGATCCAAAATCTCTGACGAATATTGACACTACCTTCCGTCTGCGGATCTGGAACTCCATCATGAGCCGTGTCCATGCCGGTCTGGAGACACGGGACTTCCAGATGCCGGCTTCTGTTGAACAGAAAACAATCTGTACAATTACAGGAAAACTGGCACGGGCAGGAAGCTGTCCTTCTGTAACGGAATATTTTGCTACTGACAATGTAGCTACTGAGGTTTGTCCTGGACACGGTTCCGTCGATTCTGGTGATTCCGACAATACCGCAAATCAGGATGCAAATACGTCTTCTGATTCCGGCAATACCGACACTGGCAACACCGGTAATACCGGCAGTGGTTCCGGTGATTCCGGCAATACCGGCGGCGGTTCCGGTGATTCCGGCAATACCG
>NZ_JAYAZJ010000093.1:0-4471 GCF_037273965.1 Claveliimonas sp.
ACATGAAAACAAAACGCTGATTTACATGCCCTGTTATACAAAGAGCATTATCGGGACAAAAATGCTTACGATTTTCCCGGAAAATGCAAAACTTGGACTGCCGTCTATCGATGGCCTTGTTATCCTCAATGACCAGGTGACAGGCGCTCCGCTTGCTGTATTGGACGGGCAGGCTGTGACTGCATGGAGAACCGGTGCAGTGGGCGGAGTAGGTATGCGCCATCTGTCCAGAAAGGACGCTCATACAGTAGGAATCGTAGGAGCCGGTATGCAGGGATTTTACCAGGCAGTCTATGCGTGCGCTGCAAGGGATATTAAAACAGTGTATATCTGGAACCGCACCAAGAAGGACCTGACAGATTACATAGAAAGACTGAAGAAGACTATTGATAATCCGGCAGTGGAAGTAGTACAATGTAATACAGTGGAAGAATTAGTGAAAGCAAGTGATATCATCTGTACGACAACAGCCGCTACGACTCCGGTGCTGCCTGACTATAAAGAGCTTCTGGAAGGAAAATGTATTATCGCCATCGGTTCCTATACGCCGGAAATGCGGGAGATACCGGATGCAGTATGGGATCTTGTAGACAATGTATACATTGAACTGCCATATGCATGTGAGGAAAGCGGAGACTTAAGCGTACCTCTGGCAGAAGGCCGTCTGACAATGGATAAGGTTGTTTTGATGGACAAGTTCCTGGCATCGGATGCAGATGAAGATGAGATTGCAAAGAAAACCACATACTTTAAATCTGTAGGCATGGGTCTTTTTGACGTGTGTGTCGCACAGAAATTATTAGAAAAGGCAAAGGAGAGATAGAAATGAAAGTAGTAGCAACAGAAAAAGCACCAAAGGCATTGGGACCATATTCACAGGGATATATTTACAACGGCGTATTTTATGCAGCAGGACAGATTGCCATTAATCCTGCTACAGATGCAGTTGAGGCAGAGACAATTGAAGGACAGACAGAGCAGGTATGCAAAAATATCGGAGAGCTTCTTAATGCAGCAGGAACTACTTATGATAAAGTTATCAAGACAACATGCTTCCTGGCAGATATGGGAGACTTCGGTGCATTTAATGAAGTATATGCAAAATATTTTACATCCAAACCGGCAAGAAGCTGCGTTGCAGTAAAAACACTTCCAAAGAACGTACTGTGTGAGATCGAAGTGATCGCAGCAGTAGAAGAATAAAACGGAAGATCAGAAAAGAGGTAAAAGACATGGCAGAGCAGCAAAATGGTTGTTCCCCTTCCGACTGCGCCGGATGTGCGCATGCGGATTCCTGCGGAAGTAAGCCACAGGATATGAAGGAACCGGCAAATCCATTTTCTCATATCAATAAAGTAATTGCAGTAGTAAGCGGAAAAGGCGGTGTCGGCAAGTCCATGGTGACAGCTTCCCTGGCAAGAATGATGCGCCAGCAGGGATTTTCCGTCGGAATCCTTGATGCCGATATCACAGGCCCGTCTATCCCGAAAATGTACGGCCTGCATGAGAAGGCTAAAGGAAGCGAGCAGGGAATTTTCCCCTGTGAGGCGAAGGACGGAACAAGGATTATGTCCGTCAATCTTCTTCTGGAAAACGAATCAGATCCGGTGATCTGGAGAGGGCCGGTTATTGCCGGCGTGGTGACACAGTTCTGGACCGACGTAATGTGGGGAGAGCTGGATTATCTGTTTGTAGATATGCCGCCCGGAACAGGAGATGTGCCGCTGACAGTATTCCAGTCCCTTCCGGTGGACGGTATCGTCATTGTGACATCCCCGCAGGATCTTGTGCAGATGATTGTGGAGAAAGCTTATCATATGGCGGAAAAAATGAATATTCCGGTTTTGGGAATTGTAGAAAACTACAGTTATCTCGTATGTCCGGACTGTGGAAAAAAGATTTCTGTCTTTGGAGAAAGCCATATTGAAGAAGTGGCAGCAGGGCTTGGCATACCGGTTCTCGGAAAAATGCCTGTAGACGCAGGGCTGGCAGAGCTGGTAGAAGAAGAACGTTTCTATGAGGCTGACAACCGGTATCTGGAAGATGCGGTGAATAAGATTTGATTTCAATTTGGGACGTAACACTTTTTAAAAGTGTTACGTCCCAAATTACGTTAAACGGTGTGCTTTTTTGCGCCAAACGGTGGGTATTTTTGTAACAGGTGGTGTGTAAATCCGTATAAGTATATATTGACAACAAGAACATACGTTTGTATAATTAATACAAACATATGTTCTTGTTTGCGGAGGGGATAATAAAATGAATTTACAGGAATCCATGTCAGTATATGAAAAACTCAGGATTTTAACAGATGCTGCAAAATATGATGTGGCCTGTACGTCCAGCGGAACGGAGAGGAGAAATGATGGTACAGGGATTGGAAGCTGCGCACAGGCGGGAATATGTCACAGTTTTTCAGCAGATGGCAGATGTATCTCTCTTTTAAAGATCCTTTTTACAAATGAATGTATTTATGACTGTAAATACTGTATCAATCGCCGAAGCAACGATGTGCCGAGAGCCTCTTTTACCCCGGATGAAATTTGCAGTTTGACAATGGAATTTTATAGAAGGAATTATATAGAAGGCCTTTTTTTAAGTTCCGGTGTTCTGCACAGTCCAGACTATACGATGGAACTTATTTACGCTGCCCTCTACAAGCTGCGTACAGAATTTCATTTTCAAGGCTATATTCATGTCAAAGCGATCCCTGGAACAAGTCAGGAGTTGATCCAAAAGCTTGGTTTTCTTGTGGACAGAATGAGTGTCAACCTGGAGCTTCCGACAGCCGAAGGATTAAAACGTCTGGCGCCCCACAAAACAAGGAAAAATATACTTTCTCCTATGCGTCTTGTGCAGAACAGAATGGAAGAAAATAAGCAGGAGATTCAGGTGTACAGACATGCGTCTCGTTTTGTCCCGGCAGGACAGAGCACACAGATGATCATAGGGGCGACTCCCGATACAGATTTTCAGATTATCCATGTGGCGGAATCTCTTTATAAAAAATTTGGGCTGAAAAGAGTATTTTACTCTGCTTTTGTACATGTCAATGAGGACAGCAGTCTTCCGGCAAGGACAGGGGAGGGGCCGCCTCTTCTTAGAGAGCACAGGCTTTATCAGGCTGACTGGCTGCTTCGGTATTATCATTTTGAAGCAAAAGAGCTTCTTACGGAGGATAATCCTAATTTTAATGTCCTGTTGGATCCGAAATGCAACTGGGCCCTGCGGAATTTGGGCATTTTCCCGGTAGAGATCAGCACCGCGAACTATGAGACTTTGCTAAGAGTTCCGGGAATCGGTTATCGCTCGGCAGGCAGGATTGTCAAAGCCAGGAGGTATGGAAAGTTGAGCTTTGAAGATTTGAAAAAAATGGGGGTAGTATTAAAGAGAGCACTATATTTCATTACCTGCGGCGGAAAGATGATGTATCCGGTAAAGATAGAAGAGGATTACATTACGAGAAATCTTCTGAATACAAAAGAAAAACTTCCGGAAGGAATAGATGGGATGACTTATCGCCAGATTTCTTTGTTTGACGATGTGAGGTTTCGGGAGGGATGTTATGAAAATAGTATATGTGTGCAAAGATAGTATTACGGGGATTTTTTCGGCAGTATATGAGGCGTGGAAGAGGAGAAATGAAGGAAGAGAACTTAGTATAGCGATACAGGGAAGTGTGGAGCCGGCGCTTTTTTGTGAATACCAGGAAATTGAAGAGTCAGAGAGGAAAGCGGCAGCTGTGGAGAAGATGATTCTTAAAAATCTGGGAAGTCTTGTATACCGGGATTTGTATTATGCATCGCTGTCAAGAAACCTGGAAAAGGGAGATGCGATTCTGGGGACTTTGCTTGCGGCAAGAAAAATTCCGGACAGCAGAAAGATTATGGATCATCTTGGGGAAACACATGTAGAAAAAGTATTTGAATTGAGCAGAAATGTAGGGGAAGAGGCTCATTTGCTGACAGGGTTTATAAGATTTCGGGAGCTGGAAAATGGAGTGCTTTTATCAGAAATTACGCCTAAAAATCAGGTGCTTCCCTGTCTGGGGCCTCATTTTCAAGATCGTTTTCCGATGGAAAACTGGATGATATATGATAAAGGGAGACAAATGTTCGCGGTACATGAGGCTGGAAAACAGTGGGTTTTGGCAGAAGGAGAAAAGCTTGATGAAGAAGTATCCGGACGGTTGTCCGAAAAAGAACTTGAGTTAGAAGAACTGTGGAAAATGTTTTGCAGAACAATCGCTATCAAAGAAAGGAAAAATCCGGTCTGTCAGAGAAATAATCTGCCGCTGTGGTACAGACAGAATATGACAGAATTTCAGGAAATCCATGCAAAGTGACAAAAATGCATATCGCTTGGTGCAAAAATACACACCGATTCATTCAAAAATACACACCATTTACTGTAAATTGGGACGTAACACTTTTTAAAAGCAATGTCATTAAGTTTAGAAATTAGGATTCAA
>NZ_JAYAZJ010000094.1:0-22507 GCF_037273965.1 Claveliimonas sp.
TGGTGGCGCTGGGATGAATATGCGATCCCGCTGCCTTTCTCGAGAGTGTCTGTATTTGCGCACAATTACGGCGTTGTGAGAAGAAAGAATATCCCGCCGCTTCCGGCATCGGGAAGGGCAAGGAAATGTGGTTTTATGAGTGAGGCAAAAGTGCTATACTCAGGAAGGAATACAGGAGAATATTTAGCAGGAGGGAACCATGGAAGCAAATCATATCTTAATTGTGGAAGATGACAAAGAAATACGGGAAGGCGTAGAAATATATTTGAGGAGCCAGGGTTATGAGGTGTTTCAGGCTGCAGACGGAGTGGAAGGCTTAAAGGTACTGGAACAAGAAGAGATCCATCTGGCGATCGTGGATATTATGATGCCCCGGATGGACGGCATCCAGATGACAATGAAACTTCGGGAAAAGTATGATTTCCCCGTCATTATGCTTTCAGCCAAATCAGAGGAAGTCGATAAGATCACCGGACTGAATCTCGGGGCAGATGATTATGTGACAAAGCCTTTTACGCCTATGGAGCTTATGGCGAGAGTAAACTCACAGCTTCGGCGGTACCGGAAATTTATGGAGAAGCTGGAAGTGAAGGAAAATGTTCACGTGATCGGCGGACTGGAGATCAATGAGGAGACAGTGGAAGTGACAGTGGATGGAAAACCGGTGAAGCTGACGCCTATTGAATATAAGATCCTCCTTCTCCTTGCGAAAAATCCCGGAAGAGTATTTTCGGCGGAAGAAATTTATGAAAGAGTCTGGCAGGAAAAGGCAGTGGGAACGGATACGGTTATGGTCCATGTCAGAAATATCCGCGAAAAAATAGAGCTGGATCCGAAAAATCCGAAATATTTAAAGGTGGTGTGGGGTGTTGGATACAAAATTGAAAAACAATCCTAAAATTGTATGGCTGGCAGTGATCCTTGTTCTCTGCATTTGTTCGGCAGGAATGATCCTTCTCTATCCGTCTATCCGGAACAGTGCACAGGAAGACAGGAATGAGAGCAGCAATGAACTTGGGTTGTATGTAGATGAATTTACTTCCCTGGCAGAAGGGAACTATGTCCTTTATAATCAGCTCTCAAAGGAAACTTCCCAGGCGGATGTCCTGGAGGAAAATGCGTATAATGAATTTCGCCTTCTGGAGCGGTATACGGATTACAGCATTACGGACGAGGAGGGGAACATCCTTCTGGAAAGCCAACAGGATGTACAGGAAGCGCTGGAGAGCGGGCAGGACGGACGTTATGCGCTTAAAGTGGAATTTGTGTTTGACAGCCACGGGCAGGTAAGTTCTATCGGGGTATCCGGCAGCAGGCTGGATAGGGAAACGGCCTATGGGATGGAGCAGGCTTTGATCAGTGCGCAGGAAGACCTGGAGTATGATTTTGACTATAATGGATTCCGGAAGATTTCCAATCCGGAGAATGTGACGGTGCGGTACGGAATGACGGAAGAAAATCTGACGGAATATTTGTATACCGGTCGGATGGGTGATGAAGAGTCGGCGGATGTATACTGGGTTTTGGAAAGTGATGGTTTTTTCTGGATTTTTCTGCTTTTTGTTGGGATAACAGCAGCAGCGGCGATTTTGCTGCCGTTCTGGAAAAGGACAGACGGGCCGGCCCTTTTCCGGGCTCCCCTGGAGATCGTTTTGCTGGTGGCGGTCATATTCTTTTCTACGCTGTTTTATCAGGCGCGCATGATCTGGAAAACTATGAATCATGAACTGATCCTGATCGTATCTCCGGCAGAGGCCCCTGTCAATACGGCAGTTTCCTATCTTTTGAATTTCTTTGTGTGGGCGTTTAGCTTTGGCATTGTATTCTGGCTTGTAACCTGCCTTCGTCCTATGTTCGCCATGGGAAAAGAATACTGGCGTCAGAGGGTGTGGACCATACGTTTTATCCTGTGGGTGAAACGGGGAGGTACCCGCAGTGTCCGGGGAGCAAAGAATACGGCGGGAGGAGTATGGCAGAGGTTTAAAGAGTTTCTCCGCCGTCAGTATGACCTTCTTCTCCACTTTGATTTCACAGATAAGACAAACAAGATGATCCTGAAAGTGGTGATCATGAATTTTGTCGTGCTTTTTATCATTACCTTCTTCTGGGTATTTGGTATCGGCGTACTGATCGCCTATTCTATCATTTTGTTCCTTTTCCTCAGAAAATATCTGGACCAGGTGCAGGAGCAGTATAAAAGCGTATTAAGAACAACCTCCCGTCTGGCGGCAGGAGATCTGGATACCGAGATCAGCGAAGATGCAGGCATATTCAATCCGGTGCAGGATGAGCTTAGGAAGATCCAGGAAGGATTCCGCAGGGCAGTGGAAGAAGAGATGAAAAGTGAGAGGATGAAAACCGACCTGGTTACAAATGTATCCCATGACTTAAAGACGCCGCTCACAGCCATCATCACTTATGTGGATCTTTTGAAAAATGAAAAAGATGAAGAGAAGAGAAAGGAATATATCGGGATACTGGAGAAGAAATCGCAGCGACTGAAAGTGCTCATTGAGGATTTGTTTGAGATCAGCAAGGCAACCAGCCACAATGTGACATTGCACTTTATGAAACTGGACATCATAGGACTTCTGAAGCAGATAGAGCTGGAGTACGACAGGAATTTAAAGGCGGCGGGGCTGGAAGTGAAATGGGATGTGCCTGAAGAGAAGGTTATTGTGGAGCTGGACAGTGAAAAGGCGTACCGGATCTTTGAAAATCTGATCGTCAACATTTCCAAGTACGCCCTCCCTAATACCCGCGTATTTATTGAGGTGAAAGAAGAACAGGACAATGTGTCTGTACGGATGAAAAACGTCTCGGCCGCAGAGCTGAATTTCAACGCAGATGAGATCACAGACCGCTTCGTCAGAGGAGATGTATCAAGAAATACAGAAGGCTCCGGGCTGGGACTGTCCATAGCCAAATCTTTTACAGAGCTGATGCACGGCACACTGAAAATCTCCACAGAAGCAGATCTGTTCCGGGTGGAAATCGTATTCCCGCGTGTCAGGGAATAACAGGCAGGGAAAGCTTAGGAGCTTTCCCTGTTTTGGCGTCGCTGGACTTTTATTTGGAATCATGCTAAAGTAGTAAGACAAAGTGACGTAAGAGAGGGAGAACATGAAATACTACTTTGCGCCTATGGAAGGGATTACAGGACCCATTCACCGGAAGGCTTTTGATGCCTGTTTTCCTGGTGTGGACAAATACTTTACCGCTTTTATTGCACCCAATCAGAAGGGGAAGTTCAGCGCCAGGGAGAAGAAGGATATTGATCCGGAGAATAATCGGGGAATTTTCCTGGTTCCCCAGATCATGACCAACGACGCCGGGGATTTTACAGTGACAGCCCTTCAGCTTGAGAGTCTTGGATATAAGGAGGTCAATCTCAATCTGGGATGTCCGTCCAGAACAGTTGTCTCAAAGTACAGAGGATCCGGATTTCTGGCAATACCGGACAAGCTGGAGCGATTTTTGGACGACGTCTTTACAGACAGAGATAAAAAGATGCCGGATATGCGTATTTCCATAAAGACAAGGATTGGGAAGGATGATCCTGACGAGTTTGAACGTCTTATGGAGATATACAATCGTTATCCGCTGGAAGAGCTGATCGTTCATCCGAGAACCCAGCAGGATTTCTACCAGGGGCGTCCGGATATGAAGGCCTTTGGCTATGCTGCCGAAAAGGGGAAAAGTCCTGTGTGCTACAACGGGGATATCCTTACGGTTGGAGACTTAAATCGGTTTACCAGCGCTTATCCGCAGATAGATAAGGTTATGATCGGCAGAGGATTCCTTCGGGATCCGGGGCTGATCTTACGGCTTCAAAACAAAGAAGCGCCGGGAAAAGAGCTGCTTTTGAAATTTCACGATAAGGTTTATGAAGGCTATAAAGAAGAGATGCCGGGGCCTAAGCCGGTGCTTTTCAAGATGAAAGAATTGTGGGCTTATATGGGACAGATTTTTGCAGATGCCAAAAAGCCTCTCAAGCGTATCCGTAAAGCAGAGAAGCTGGAAGCATATGAAGCGGCAGTGAAGGAATTATTCGAAGAATATGAAATGACGGTGGAAGCGTAAGAGGCGATAAGTAGTGAGATCTGTGAAAGCATTGCTGAAATTTTATGACAGAGAAATTGCTGGAAGGAGTTTTTCTTAGCCTTCTTTTGTGGGTTCCCTTTGGAGATGTGCTAAAAAGGGAAATACCGGATGGCATACCGGCAGCAATGATCTTACTTGCGGCTGCAGATATGTGGAGCGGTGGGATGGCTCTGCCAGAGAGGCTGGCAGGGCTTTTGTGTATCAGCCTGCCTATGACAGCCATAACGATGGTGCGGCCGGGAGCCTTTGGAGGAGGAGATATTAAGCTGGCAGCAGCCGGCGGAGCCTTTTTGGGAGCGATAAGAATGATAGCGGCTGGCGGAATTGCCGTTTTGCTGTGCGGAATTGTGCTGACGCCCCTTGTGTTGACGAGAAGGATTACCGGGAAAGAGTCCATTCCCTTTGGACCGTTTTTAAGTGCCGGGATGGCTGCAGGTCTTCTTTGGGGAAAAGAAATTGCGGCCTGGTATACCGGAAGCGGAGCCAGGTAAGAACACGTGAAACAAATTTGAGAAAATAGAAAGGAGAATGGCAGAAAATGGTGGATCAAGATGCGAAAAAAGGATCCGGCGGGGAGATGGTCAGGCTTTATACAAGGCAGAATGACAAAACTTTGTACCAGCTGGAAAGAGATGGAAGGATCATCAACCAGAGAGTATACGTGGAGCTTCATTTCGGAGACATTGCGCCTCTTTTTATGGAAAGCTACGACTGGTTTACAGAAGAAGCGGCCAGGAGAGTGGAAAAACCGGCAGACGTACATGCGCCTATCTGGTGCTCCATCAGCAGGGAAAACTGCCTGAAGCCCATTGAAGGAACAGTGGTATATGTTCTGGAAGTGCCGGCGGAGAAGATCATCTATTTCGATGAAGGAAAGTGGGATTATGTGCTGAACCGGATTTACCTTCCCAAAGATGAAATGGACAGACAGGAATATAAACAGCACTTGAAAGATATTGGCGTTGTAAACGGATTTGAGTTCTTCCAGGGCAGGTATGCGGGAAAATATCCACAGGAGGAGGCCCGCATAAAAGAGAGCTGGCTTAGAGTGTTTGAAATTGACAACTGGACTATTTTCAATGTCTGCGGAAATATCTGGGAGATCCGCAAAGAATGGGTAAAGCAGATTGTACATCCCGGAGAAGCTGTGGTATAATGTCCACGTAGGCAATGAGCCGTGCAAAAATGTGGAAAACGCAAACGCCTGCTTGCAGGCGATTTGAGGTTTTCGCATTTTTATAGGGCGAAAGCCCGTGAGCGAGAGCCTGGAAGGGCGCGAGCTGGCACGGCGGACAGCATACATGCGAAAGCCCGTGAGCGAGAGCCCGAAGGGCAGGAGCTGGCACGGCGGACAGCATACATGCGAAAGCCCGGAAGCGAGAGCGTGAAGGGCCCGGCAGCAGGCATAGCGTAAACTGGACTACAAAGGAGGAATTGGTATGAAATTAGTAATAACAATGAGCCGGCGATACGGTACAGGAGCAAGCAGGATTGCACAGGAGCTTTCAGAAAGGCTTGGCATTCCGGTATATGACAAGGTGAATGTAGAGGAAGAGCTTGGCAGGCATACTTATGAATCCGAAGTGGAAGTGATAAAGAAACTGGCAGAAAAGCCCTGCATTATCCTGGGACGCTGCGCTTCTGAAATCCTGAAAGATCAGAGAAATGCGTTTAATATTTATGTGTGCGCAGATAAGGAGGATCGTATCCGGCGAATTATGGGGAAAGAAAATCTGACCTATGAGGAAGCAAGCAAAAAGATAGAGATGACAGACCAGGAGAGGGCAGATTACTACCATGAACATACAGGAAAGGCGTGGGGAGATGTTAACAATTACCATATGATCTTGAATACATCGGATCTGGGGCTGGAAAATTGTGCAGATATTTTAATGAAGTATTTTGAACGGCAGGAACTGATATAGTTTCTGCCGCTATTTTATTTAATAGGAAATTTCTTTCCTATTAAATAAAACGCTCCGCGGGATGCGCACTCGCGTGAAGTGGAAGCTGCTGCTAAAACGACCGCGCTCGGCGCGAGAGTTCCGCTTGCGGAACTCTATTTTCTTTTGACGGCTGCCGGAGTCACAGTGAGAAGCTGTGGGAGATTTCATCTAGGTCAGTTCAGCGATTCTTGATACTCCGACATAAATTTCTGAAATTTTATACCAGGTCGAATAATCAGTGATTCCGGTTTCGGGAAGCCCAAACACTTCCTGGAATTTTCGGACTGCTTCAGCAGTGGCAGGTCCGTAAATTCCGTCGGCAGTCAGCTTTGGAAGGGCCGGATACGCATCTGAAATTACATTAAGCTGTTCCTGAAGCTGTCGGACCTTATTGCCGGAAGACCCAATCTCCAGATTGTAACCCGGCCAGGAGGATGGGATACCGGAGATTGCCTCTGCGGTGTTAATATACATATCTGCGCCGTAATAGTAGCGGAGGATTTCAATAGGAGAGTAGCCCTGATCTCCCAACGATTTCGACCCCCACTGTGTCATCCAGTTGGGACACTGCACGCGCCGCCCGTCACAGTACTGTGTCAGGATCGGCTGCCGGACGTTGGGGCGGGAAAGATAGCTGGCAAACAATTCATCTACAATAACGGAAATGGTATCGTAGATATTCCGTTCCGGAATCCATTTGTGGTCAAAAGCAGTGGAGGAAGTAATAGTGAAGTCAAAACCCTGATTCCGGTACCACTCCGTGTAAACCCTGTTTAAAGTAAAAGACATGATGGCAAGAACATTGGCACGGATTGTATTGGCAGGCCAGGTGGCATATATTTCACTTGACGCCACATTTTTGATATAATCCTTATATTTGACATAATAATTCTGAGCTGTACTGTCCCGGGGGCTTCCATCATGCACCACGATATATTCCGGTATAACCACGCGGCTTAATACGATTTCCCCGGTTTCATTGACAGGTTTGATCTCTGCTTCAGGAATTTTCTCCGGGTAGATTCCATATAAAGTATGTGCGGGAATCACGAACCGTTCTTCCCCCGTCTCCGAAGAATCAGACGGACGCATCTGTATGTTCTGGATGGCAGTGACATCTGCAAGGATTTCTGTGCCGGCAATGCTGATCGTTTCAAATCCCGGAGCAGTGATAAGAAGGGTATATTCCGAATAAGGCTGTTCTTCTGAAGTGACGTCCAGACTGTATTCTACCGGAGGGGCATCGAGCTCCAGAGTTTCTGACTGTCCGGAGGAATCCGTGGTCACTTCCTCTATTGTACTGTCAGGTATTCCGGTGTAGGAAATGCGGATATTGGCACCGGATACAGGAAAGTGATTGATTTCTGATGTAACATTGATCTGAAGTTTTCCCTTGGAGGGAGTGTCTGAATTAGTGGGAATGGAACCATTCATAATAAGAACCTCTCAGGCCATTTAAGTCTGTTGCATATAGTATATGCAAAAAAAGTCCGGAAGGTGATTGACCTATACAAAATCTTGATGCAAACAGGAGGCATTTACCCTTTGGGAGAGATTACGCCGACAATAGTTGACGCTATGCAGATGTAAGAACAAAAATAAAAATGCGAGAAGTGGTTGAAAAAAGTCTTAGATTGTAGTATAATCAATACAATTTGTGGAGACATGATTTGTCGCTGGAAATAGACATAGAAAGGCAGTTGTGCTTGCACGGACTGCCTTTTTTATGGGGCAAAACATGACTTTACATATTGCCATTAAAACAAAGTGAAGGGAAAAGGTGAATAAATGAAAGCGTTTCTTATTTTAGAAGACGGAACCGTCTTTACAGGAACCAGCATAGGTTCTACGAAAGACATGATAAGTGAAATTGTATTTAATACCTCCATGACAGGCTATCTGGAGGTGCTGACTGACCCTTCTTACGCAGGACAGGCCGTAGTTATGACCTATCCATTAATTGGAAATTACGGAATAACACCGGATATGGAATCAAAGAAAGCATGGCCGGACGGTTACATCGTAAGAGAATTATCAAGAATGCCCAGCAATTTCCGATGCGAGGGCACCATTCAGGATTTCCTGAAGGAGCAGGATATTCCGGGAATCGCCGGAATTGATACCCGTGCCCTTACAAAGATCTTAAGAGAAAAAGGTACGATGAACGGAATGATCACGACCAATGAAAACTATGATCTTGATGAGATTATCCCGAAACTTCACGCATACAAAGTCGGAGATGTGGTATCCAAGGTAACCTGTGAGGAGCCATACGTGCTGGAGGGCAACGGACCGAAAGTGGCTTTGATGGATTTCGGCGCAAAGAATAATATTGCACGCTCTCTTAATAAGAGAGGATGCCGCGTGACCATTTATCCGGCTGATACATCGGCAGAGGAGATCATCGCATCCAAACCGGACGGCATTATGCTCTCCAACGGCCCTGGAGATCCGGAAACCTGTACCGAGATCATTGCAGAGATCAAGAAGCTCTATGACACAGATATCCCGATATTTGCCATCTGTCTGGGACATCAGCTTATGGCCCTGGCAAATGGAGGAAAGACATATAAGCTGAAATACGGACACAGAGGAGGAAATCATCCGGTGAAAGATTTAAGCAACAACCGGGTATATATTTCCTCACAGAATCACGGGTATGCAGTGGATGCATCCACCATTGATCCGTCTGTGGCAAAGGAAGCTTTTGTCAATGTCAACGACGGAACGAACGAAGGACTTTCTTATATCGGAAAGAACATCTTTACGGTTCAGTTCCATCCGGAAGCATGCCCGGGACCGCAGGATTCCGGTTATTTGTTTGACAGGTTTATGGATATGATGAAAGGAGCAAACTAATGCCAAGAAATAAAGATATTAAAAAGGTACTGGTGATTGGATCCGGACCGATTGTAATCGGGCAGGCTGCAGAATTTGACTATGCGGGAACACAGGCGTGCCGTTCTCTGAAAGAAGAGGGGCTTGAGGTTGTGCTTCTCAATTCCAACCCGGCTACAATTATGACAGATAAGGATATTGCAGACCGTGTTTACATTGAACCGCTGACTGTAGAAGTGGTAGAACAGCTGATCTTGAAGGAAAAGCCGGACAGCGTGCTTCCTACTCTGGGAGGACAGGCAGCTCTGAACCTTGCCATGGAGCTGGAAGAAAACGGCTTCCTTAAGAGAAATAATGTCCGCCTCATCGGTACAACCTCCGAAACGATCAAGAAAGCGGAGGACCGTCTGGAATTTAAGACTACCATGGAAAAGATCGGAGAGCCATGTGCAGCGTCCCTCGTTGTGGAAAATGTAGAGGATGGTATTAAGTTTGCGGAGAAGATCGGTTATCCTGTTGTGCTTCGTCCGGCCTATACTCTGGGAGGAAGCGGCGGCGGTATCGCCCATGACAGAGAACAGCTGGTAGAGATCCTGGAAAACGGACTTCGTCTCTCCCGTGTCGGACAGGTTCTGGTAGAGCGCTGCATCGCCGGATGGAAAGAGATCGAGTACGAGGTGATGCGTGACGGAAACGGCAACTGTATCACAGTATGTAATATGGAAAATATCGACCCGGTAGGCGTTCACACAGGAGACAGTATTGTAGTTGCTCCGTCCCAGACTCTGGGAGATAAAGAATATCAGATGCTGCGTACATCCGCTCTTAACATTATCAGTGAACTGAACATCACCGGAGGATGTAACGTGCAGTACGCTCTTCATCCGGAGACATTTGAATATTGCGTTATCGAGGTAAATCCGCGTGTCAGCCGTTCTTCAGCGCTTGCTTCCAAAGCTACCGGATATCCGATCGCAAAGGTTGCAGCTAAGATTGCCCTTGGTTATACACTGGATGAGATCAAAAATGCGGTTACACAGAAGACATACGCAAGCTTCGAGCCTATGCTGGATTACTGTGTCGTAAAAATGCCGAGACTTCCGTTTGACAAATTCATCAGTGCGAAACGTACGCTGACAACACAGATGAAGGCGACCGGAGAGGTCATGAGTATCTGCGACAACTTCGAGGGTGCACTGATGAAAGCGATCCGTTCTCTGGAGCAGCATGTGGACAGCCTGATGTCCTATGATTTCTCCGACCTTACTAAAGAGGAGCTTCTGGAAAAGCTTGAGATCGTAGATGACCGCCGGATCTGGATGATCGCAGAGGCCATCAGAAAAGGTATCTCCTATGATGAGATCAACCGTATTACAAAGATTGACAAATGGTTTATTGATAAGATTGCCCGTCTGGTAGAGATGGAGCAGACCTTAAAGACAACATCACTTTCAGCAGAAACACTGAAAGAAGCCAAGAGAATGGAATTTCCGGACAATGTGATCGCGGCTCTGACCGGCAATACGGAGCGTCAGATCCACGATATGCGTCACGAGTATGGAATCACCGCTTCCTACAAGATGGTAGATACCTGTGCGGCAGAGTTTGCGGCAGCGACGCCATATTATTACTCCGTATACGGAAGTGAGAATGAAGTGGAGGAGACAAGCGGCCGGAAAAAGGTACTTGTTCTTGGTTCCGGGCCGATCCGCATCGGACAGGGAATCGAGTTCGACTTCTGTTCTGTGCATTGTACATGGGCATTCTCAAAAGAAGGCTATGAGACGATTATTGTAAATAATAACCCGGAGACAGTAAGTACAGACTTTGACATTGCAGATAAGCTGTATTTTGAACCGCTGACACCGGAAGATGTGGAGAGTATTGTTGATCTGGAGAAACCGGACGGAGCGGTTGTGCAGTTCGGCGGACAGACTGCTATCAAGCTGACAGAGGCACTGATGAAGATGGGAGTGCCGATCCTTGGTACATCTGCCGAGAATGTAGATGCAGCAGAAGACAGAGAGCTGTTTGATGAAATTTTGGAAAAATGCGGAATCCCGCGTCCGACCGGAGGAACCGTCTTTACAGCAGAGGAAGCCAAAGAGGTTGCAAACCGTCTGGGTTATCCGGTTCTTGTGCGTCCATCCTATGTACTTGGCGGACAGGGAATGCAGATTGCCATCAACGATCACGACATTGATGAATTTATCGGTATTATCAACCGTATTGCACAGGATCACCCGATTCTGGTTGATAAGTACCTTCAGGGAAAAGAGATCGAAGTAGATGCGGTATGCGACGGTGAGGATATCCTGATCCCGGGTATCATGGAGCATATCGAGCGTGCGGGAATCCACTCCGGAGACAGTATTTCCGTTTATCCGGCACAGAGTATTTCGGAGAAGACAAAGAGAACCATTGAGGACTATACAAGAAAGCTGGCGCAGTCCCTGCATGTCATCGGACTGATCAACATTCAGTTCATTGTGTGCGGTGAGGAAGTATACGTCATTGAAGTAAATCCCCGTTCCAGCCGTACGGTTCCTTATATCAGCAAGGTGACAGGCATTCCGATCGTTCCTCTTGCAACAAAGGTTATCATTGGACACAAGATCAAAGACCTTGGTTATACGCCGGGACTCCAGAAAGAGGCGGATTACTTTGCCATTAAAATGCCGGTATTCTCCTTTGAGAAGATCCGGGGCGCTGATATCAGCCTCGGACCAGAGATGAAGTCAACAGGAGAATGTCTGGGTATTGCCCGCACCTTTGACGAGGCGCTTTACAAAGCATTCCTGGGAGCAGGAATCAAACTGCCGAAGTACAAGAACATGATCATTACCGTAAGGGATGAGGATAAGCCGGAAGCAGTAGAGATCGGACGCCGCTTTGAAAAGATCGGCTACAAGATCTTCGCTACAAGAAGTACAGCTAAGGCACTGCAGGACGGAGGAGTAAAAGCGATCCCGGTCAACAAGATCGAGCAGGAATCTCCGAACCTTATGGACCTGATCCTGGGACATGAGATCGATCTTGTCATCGATACGCCGCCTCAGGGAGCTGATCGTTCCAGAGACGGATTCGTGATCAGAAGAAATGCCATTGAGACGGGCGTAAACGTGCTCACGGCTATTGATACAGCGGAAGCTTTGATCACCAGTCTGGAAAATACAGATATCAAGAAGCTGACACTGATCGATATTGCGAAAATTTAAGGATAATTCTAGAAAGGGCATTCTGAAGACAAGGAATCTTCAGAGTGCTTTTTCTATATTCATTTTATGATATATCTTGCAGGAAAATTTTTAAATTACTGTTCAAGGATGGAGTTATCATGTAGAATACTATCAGGAAGAAGGAAAATTTAGGAGGGATTATGTACCGTATCTTGATCGTGGAAGATGACAGAACAATTGCACAGGCTTTGAAAAGACATCTGTCAGGCTGGGACTATGAAGTATATTGTGTAGAGGATTTTAAAAATGTGATGGAAGAATTTTCAAACGTTCAGCCTGATCTTGTACTTTTGGATATCGGACTGCCCTTTTATAATGGCTATCACTGGTGCAGCAGTATCCGCAGGATTTCCGATGTGCCCATTATTTTTCTGTCAGCGGCAGGAGACAATATGAATATTGTTATGGCTATGAATATGGGCGGAGATGAATTTATTGAAAAACCCTTTGATTTGAATGTGGTGACAGCGAAGGTGCAGGCAATGTTCCGAAGGGCTTATTCTTACAGAGGGAATACCAATATTATTGAACACAAAGGATGTATCCTCAATTTGTCGGATGCTTCGCTGATCTATCAGGAGCAGAAAATAGAACTGACGAAAAATGAATTTCGAATCCTGCAGATTTTACTGGAACATGCAGGAAAAATTGTTTCCAGGGACGAGATCATTGCAAGGCTGTGGGAAAGCGACGCCTTTATTGATGAGAACACACTGACAGTCAATGTGGCAAGGCTCAGGAAAAAATTGGCCGGGGTAGGCCTGGAACAGATGATCGTGACAAAAAAAGGGATTGGATATATGGTGGAAGCATGAAAACAGCAGGCTACTATTTAAAAGAACACTGGAGAGGAATCGTTGGTTACTTTGGAGCCGCAGCGATTATTTTGATAGTGGGGCTTCTCTATGAAGTTCGGATGGAGGCCATGTCATACGCAGTCTTTTTGTCGGTGATATGGCTGATTTTGTGGGGGAGTGCAAATTTTGTCCGTTATGTAAGAAGAAGCAGAGAAAGGGAAGAAATGCTGAAAAACATTTCTTTTTTAAGGCCGGGAGCGCAAAACGCGGATACTCTGGCAGAGGAGCAGTATCAGAAAATGCTGTCGGTTCTCTGGGATCAGAAGATGGAGAAAGAGTCAGACGCCGCCATTGCAAGACAGGAGAGTGTAGATTATTACAGTCTGTGGGCGCACCAGATCAAAACGCCCCTTGCGGCAATGCGTCTTCTTTTGCAGGAAGAAGGGCAGGAACATGGATCAGACAGTTTTCTAAAGGAAATGGACAAAGAGCTCTTTCGCACAGAACAATATGTGGAGATGGTCATGACCTATGTGCGTATCGGGGATATTTCCAAAGATCTTGTGCTGCAGTGGTATTCTCTGGATAAATTAATTAAACAGGCATTACGAAAATATTCCAGACTTTTTATTTTGCAGAAGCTGAAATTGAATTATCAGGAATCAGACCGGATCGTGCTCACAGACGAAAAATGGCTGTCCTTTATATTGGAACAGCTTTTATCCAATGCGCTGAAATACACAAAGGAAGGAGAAATATCGATCCGTGTATCCGAAGGAAAGGAGCATGAGCTTACCCTGATGATCCAGGATACCGGAATCGGTATTTATGCAGAGGATCTTCCCCGTGTATTTGAAAGGGGCTTTACCGGCTACACAGGAAGGGAACACAAAAAGTCTACCGGCATAGGGCTGTATCTATGCAAACAGGTGGCGGATAAACTGGGGCACAGCATCTGGATCGAATCAGAACCCGGTGTTGGGACAACTGTATTTCTGGGCCTGGGAAGGGTTCCTGTGCAGGCGGAGTAAACGAGAAATAAGACCTACCGGCAGCTTTTTGCCAATAAATTGAATGTAACAAATCTGATCTCGCGTATGGAAATTTATATGGAATAAAAATCAGGAGATGAAGAAGGACTTATGATAAAACTGCTTGCTGTGGATATGGACGGCACTTGCTTAAACAGGAAGAGCCTGATGACAGAAGAAACGAAAAAGGCGCTGGAGGCAGCGGTAAAGTCGGGGATTACGGTAGTGCCTACTACCGGAAGATGTCTTTTTTGCCTGCCTCATCAGCTGGCGGGAAGGAAAGATATCTATCGGTATGTGATCAGTTCCAATGGAGCCCGGGTGACAGACTGTGAGCTGGATAAAAGTTTGCTTTGTTCTGATATTCCTAAGGAGACCGCCCTTTCACTTTTAGAGGAGTGTGCCGGAAGCGGGGCAGGAATCGCGTCTCACATGGAGCATGTCTATCTGATACAGGGAAGAGTGCTTGCTCTTATGGGGAGAGCATTTTACGGAAAAGACGCCAGGGGAGTGGAGCCTGTTAAAAATATGGCGTCCTATATCCGGAGCAGGAACAAAGGGGTGGAGGAGATCCAGTTGTATTTCCTTGCACCGGGCACAAGAATCAGGCTGGAAAAGATTTTGGGAAATTTTCCTCAGCTTTCTTTTGCCAGTACGAAAATATATATGGAAATCTTTTCCCGTAATACGTCCAAGGGAACAGCGCTTACAGCGCTTTCCGGTCATCTTGGGATCCAAAAGAGCGAGATTGCCTGTATCGGGGACGGGGAGAACGACCTTTCCATGTTTGAGGCTTCCGGACTGAAATTTGCCATGGGAAATGGCGTGAAAAAACTAAAGGAAAAAGCAGATTACGTACTTCCGTCAAATGAGGAAAACGGGGTGGAGGCTGCCATAAAAAATTATATCCTGGGAGGCTGTTAAAAATGAAAATTACAGTTTTAATGGAAAATGATTCCGGACGAGAGGGATGCCTTAGCGAGCATGGGCTTAGTTTATACATAGAGACGAAGAAGCATAAGCTTCTGATGGATACAGGGGCCAGCAGTCAGTTCCTTAAAAATGCCGGGATGCTCGGAATCGATATGGCGGGAGTGGATACGGTAATTTTAAGTCACGGCCATTACGACCATGGCGGAGGGCTTCCCGGCTTTTTGGAATGCAATCAAAAGGCAGTCATTTACATGCAGAGGGCAGCCGGAGGAGCCTTTTATCATGTGGAGGAAGAAGAAGTCAGGTATATCGGAATAGATCCTGATATTCCGGGGGATTCACGGTCTGTTTTGCTGGAGGGAGATTACAGGATCGATGAGGAACTTTTCCTATTTTCCCATATTTCCGGAAGGAAACTGTGGCCGGAAGGGAACCGGGTCCTGAAAAGAAGGACAGAAAAGGGGTTTGTTCAGGATGTGTTCGACCATGAACAGTGCCTTGTGATCAGGCAGGATGGAAAGCATTATCTTCTCTCCGGATGCGCACATAATGGGATCCTTAACATTCTGGAACGCTATAGGAAGATTTATCACAGTTATCCGGATGCAGTGATCAGCGGCTTCCATATGAAGAAAAAGAAAGGCTACACTGCGGAAGATATCCGAAACATTGAGGAGACGGCCAGAGTTTTAAAAGAGACGCCGACGATCTACTATACCGGACACTGTACGGGAGAGGAGCCATACCGAATGATGAAAAAAATCATGGGAGAAAAGATCCGGGCGATCCACAGCGGGGATATTCTTTTGCAGGAGATGAGAGGAGAAATGCCAGATGAAAATAGCAGTATGTGACGATGAGCCCATCTTCCTGGAAATGATCCGTAAAGAATTGGAACAGTACTATAAAAGTTTGGATGTAATGATTGAAACATTTCATTCTGGAGAAGATCTTCTTCGAGTGATAAAAAGGAATCCGCAGATATACCGATGCATTTTTCTCGATATTGAAATGCCAGGCTTGTCAGGATTAGATACAGCAGAAAAAGTAAAAGAAATGGGGCTTTCCATACCGGTCATTCTTCTGACAAGTCATACAGAATATGCTATGCAGGGCTATGAAGTGGGGGCTTTTCGGTTTCTTGGAAAACCGGTGGAGCAAGAAAAGCTGCACCAGGCTTTGGAATCTGTAGAAAAAATGGAAGCGGAAGGAAGACGCTTATCTGTCAGGGTGGATGGAAAGGATCTTTTTATCCCTGTGGAGGAAATTCTTTATTTAAAAAGTGAGAACGTATATCTTTCTATCCAGACAGAAAAGGAACGCTATTTGATAAGAGGCAAAATAAAAGATCAGCTATTCCAGCTTCCTGAAGAACAGTTTTTCCAGATTCACAGAAGCTGGATCATTAATCTTAGAAAAGTATATTCCTATGATGGAAAGAAGGTCTTTTTAACAGAGGGCACGCAGATTCCGGTAGGGCGCAACCGAAGAGAATCCTTTCAGAGGATGATGTCTAAATGGGTGAAAGAGAACTGACAGGGTGCAAAAAGTATGGGAAAATTGGCATTATGTTTATATAACTGTATAGAGATGGCGGAGATTTTGCTGGCACTTTTGGCTGTGAGCCGATATGTTTATCTGGAGCCGGTTCTGAAAAATAGAAAGGCTCAATTCATATATGGAACAGCCTTTTTTGTTTTTACATTTGTTGTTCAGATGCTTCCCGGAATTTGGGAAGATATACAGATTACAGGAATTTTATTTTTTGGTGTCTATATATTTTTGACAAGGGAAAGTCACAGGATAAGAGGGATTTTTCTTTTGATTCCGGCGCTTGGATTTTTGGTAGGGATTACGGCGCTTTTCTATGCTGTTCCATATCTGGTGACAGGAGCCTATCTTCCGGAAAGAGAAAATGCACTTCTTTCGGACGGAATCTTCTGGATAGTTGTCTTGATTTTCTATATCAAAGGTGCGGGATTCCGGCAGAGGGCGGCCAAAGAAAGTGCTTACAGGCAGCTTGGAAGGTGGGAGAGGAACTTTCTTCACGGAGTGGGGATTTTCCTTTTTGCAGTGGGCTCTTTCCTGATAACCATATACGAAGCCGGACTTTCGCAGGATATGTCGAGATTTTTGACAGGTCTTGGATGTCTGTCTATCGTATTTCTTGAAGTTTCTGCAGTTGCTTTGGTACAACAGGGAAACAAAAAGGGATATTTTCAATATATGACAACTATAGGGGAACATTATATGAGAGCCGAGCTGGTACATTTCCGTGCTTATAAGGAACAGGAAGTGAGACTTAGGAGATTTCGTCATGATATCAAAAACCATCTGGCATGTCTGTGCAGACTTTCAGAGACAGGAGACCTGGACAGAATGAGAACTTATCTGGAAAATCTGGAGGGAGAGCTTCGTCAGACAGATCATGCCGTGCAGACTGGAAATGAGATTGTGGATGCAATTTTAAATGAAAAACTCCTTCTTGCACAAGCGATGGGAGTCTCATTTTCTCTGGACGGAAATTTTTCATGTGAAATTGAAATGCAGGCGATGGATATTTGTACCATATTTGCAAATGCATTGGATAATGCACTGGAAGAGCTGGAAAGGTCGTCAGCGGCAAAGATGGACAGGAAAGAGGACGGTGAGCAGCAGAATGGCTGGATCAGGTTAAAAATTTCCTGTCAGGGGAAAATGGCATGTTTTGTGTTTGAGAATCCGGTTTGTCCGCAAAAAAAGATCATGCCGCCAGGATGCACTGATAAGAAAAACGAAAAAGAGCATGGATTTGGTCTTTTAAATATTGCTTATGTGGCAGAAAAATATCATGGCAGCATGAAACAGCAGATCCGTGAAGAAAAAGAAGGGTCTGTATATAGTCTGGAAGTTCTTGTGTTTACAGAATAAGTACCATTCACAACAAAATCAGTACCGTTTACAACGAAAAAACTCCGTTCTTTCCAAAGTGAGATATGGTGAATACAGGAAAGAAAGGAGAAATAACAATGGACACAAAGAAAAGAGCTTTAAAAAAGAAGATAAATCACACAGCCAGAGGGGTGTTGTTTTATAATGTGATCCTTGTAGGAGTGACATTGCTTTTTGCAGTGGGATATGGCGTGTATGTTGCTTTGAATCCTTCTTGTGCAGGAGACTCTGGTACGATGCAGAAAATCCTGGAAAGAAGTCTGGGAAATTATGCAGGTGTCTTGAGTATTGCAGGCGTGGCGGCAGGGCTTTTATATCTTGGAATACGGCATAGAAAAAATGGCTATCTTAAGGAGAGCTTTGTAAGGAAAAAGGGGATGACACCAGCGGTATTTGGACAGATGTCCTGTGTATTTATGTCGCTGCAGGTGCTTTTTATTGTGGGAGCGGCATTGGCAGAGATTATTTTAAATCAGTTTGGTTATTCTCTTCAGGCGTCAGTGGACAGTGCCGCATCTGCAAGCACGGACTGGTCAATGTTTCTCTATGTGGGGCTGGTAGGGCCGATAGCGGAAGAACTGGTGTACCGGGGAATCGTGATGCAGAGTCTTATGAGTTACGGTAAAGGATTTGCAGTAGGGATATCAGCACTGCTTTTTGGAGTAATGCATGGGAATTTTCCCCAGGGATTATTTGCTGTTGCGGCAGGAGTTGTGTTTGGCTATATAGCATCGGAGTATTCCATTCGGTGGTCTATTGCTCTTCATATACTGAATAATGTGATTTTCAGTGAGGCTTTGGGAAAACTGGCAAAGCTTTTGCCGGAAACAGCGGCAAGTCTGGTAGAATACGGTACGCTTATTGGATTTGCTGTTCTTACCTGTGTCATTTTTTGCAGAAAACGGGATAAGATTGCTTCCTGGTGGAGAGAAAATCGTCCTGAAAAATCCATGTGGTTTTCTGCCCTGACAGCGGTGTGGATGATACTGTTTTTTATTATGGAGTTTTTTATCGCGTTGAATGGTATCAAGCCAGTTGCATAAGAGAAGTTTCCTGAAATTTCCGACAATGTTAACTTACATGAATGTGACAAAAATGTAAGGATAAAGGGCCGGAATGTAAGTTAAATGAATGGAAGAGACCTGCCTTCTTTTGTATAATAAGCCTGTAAATAAAATGACAAAGGCAAAAAAGGAGGCAGGTTTTTTATGTCATTACTGGAAGTGAAAAATGTAAAGAAAATATATACGACCCGCTTTGGAGGGAATCAGGTGGAAGCGCTGAAAAATGTAAATTTTTCCGTGGAACCAAGAGAATATGTTGCGATCATGGGAGAATCCGGTTCCGGTAAGACCACACTTTTGAACATTCTGGCTGCGTTGGATAAACCTACGTCAGGAAGAGTTTATCTGAAAGGAAACGATCTAAGCAAAGTAAAAGAAAAAGAAGTGGCAGCTTTCCGGCGTCAGAATCTGGGGTTTGTCTTTCAGGACTTTAATCTTCTGGATACGTTTTCTGTGCAGGATAATATCTTTTTGCCGCTGGTTCTTTCCGGCAAAAGCTATGAAGAAATGTCAGGGCGCCTTAAGCCTATTGCAGAAAAGCTGGGAATCAGCCAGATCCTTGGGAAATTTCCTTATGAGATTTCTGGCGGACAAAAGCAGAGGGCGGCGGTCGCAAGAGCCCTCATCACAAAACCGCAGCTGGTCCTTGCAGACGAACCCACAGGAGCGCTGGATTCCAGGGCATCGGATGAACTTCTTAGGCTGTTTACTCAGATTAACAGGGATGGGCAGACGATCTTGATGGTGACTCACAGTGTCAAGGCAGCCAGTACAGCGGATCGGATTTTGTTTATTAAGGACGGGGAGGTATTCCATCAACTGTACAGAGGAAATCTGACCAACGAGCAGCTTTACCAGAAGATTTCTGATACACTGACTGTACTTGCCACAGGAGGTGAGAGGAATGAATAGCAGAATTTATTCCAGACTGGCAGTCAGCAATATCAAAAATAACAGAAAAACCTATGTCCCGTTTATTCTCACATCCATCCTTACGGTTATGATGTACTATATTATAGACGCCCTTGCAGGGAATAAAAGCATTGAGATTGTCAACGTAATCACAGTGCTACGGATGGGATGCGGCGTGATGGTTGTATTTTCCGTGATCTTTTTGTTTTATACCAACAGTTTTCTCATCAAGCGCAGGAAAAAGGAGATTGCTGTTTACAATATCCTTGGAATGGGAAAAGGACATATCGGCAAGATGCTGACAGTAGAGACGCTCATAGTGGGAGGAATCAGCATTGCAGGCGGCATTGCCGGAGGAATGGCCTTTGGTAAGCTGATGCATCTCCTTTTAATACGGATCATTCACTATGATGTGGGAATGGAGTTCCATATTTCTGTGCAGTCTGTATCTGATACGGTGATACTGTTTGCATTTATCTTTTTCCTGACATGGTTTTATAATCTGTTTCAGATCAGGCTGGCTAATCCCATTGAGCTTCTGCGGGGCGGAAGTGCAGGGGAAAAAGAGCCGAAGACAAAAGTGATCCTGGCTTTAATCGGAGTTGTTACTATGGCAGCAGGATACTATCTTGCTGTGTCAACCAAGAACCCTCTTGAAGCGATCAATACATTTTTTGTGGCTGTAATTTTAGTCATTATCGGAACGTATGCACTGTTTCTGGCAGGAAGTATTGCTCTTTTGAAGCTGCTTAGAAAGCGGAAAAAATTTTATTATAAGTCCAATCATTTTGTCTCTGTTTCCGGAATGATCTACCGGATGAAACAAAATGCCGTGGGGCTTGCCAATATTTGTATTTTAAGTACGATAGTGCTGGTGATGATATCCAGCACAGTGAGCCTGTATGTGGGCGTGGACGATGTGATGGCATATAGGTATCCCAATGATTATCAGATGACGCTCTATGAAGCAAGCCAGGAAAAGATAGACAAAGCGAATAAGCTTATTGAGGAAGAGCTTGACCGGGGAGGGCTTAAGAAGGAGGGAGAGACAGCCTGCCACTATGGAACAGCAGTTCTTATCAGTCAGGGAGGAAACAAATTTACGACCAGCGAGAATGGGACTTATTCTCCCCGGGATCTTACAGAATTGTACGTGATTCCACAGGAAGATTATCAGAAACTGGAAAACACCTCCACCAGTCTGAAAGAAAATGAAGTGATCATCTATACTACAGCTGAGAATTACGGAAGAGATTCGATTCAGATTGACGGCCGGAAGTTTCAGGTAACAGAAGAGCTGGATGACTTTGTTCTGGAAGAGAAGAATCAGTCACGGGTTGCGCCGGGAATGTATATGATCGTGGCAAACGATGAAGTGGCAATGCAGCTGGATTCACTGAAAAGCGGTCTTCGGTATGACATAGATTTTGATATGACAGGCAGTGATGAAGAAAAGGCCGTGGTAGAGGAGAAGATTGCGGACAGGATCACAGAAGAACTTCCGGGTACTTATTTTACCAGCAGACAGGCAGGGACAGAAAGCTTTTTCGGCTTTTACGGATGTTTGTTCTTCATCGGTATGTATCTTGGATTCATGTTTTTAGTGGCGACAGTGCTGATCATCTACTACAAACAGATATCTGAAGGTCTGGATGACCGGGAACGGTATGTGATCATGCAGAAAGTAGGAATGGACAAAAGAGAAATACGCCGGGCGATCCGCAGTCAGATCCTGATTGTATTTTTCCTGCCTCTGCTGTTTTCCATCCTTCATATTATGGTTGCATTCAATGTGATAACAAAACTTCTGGGGATATTCGGACTTTTCAATACTGGGCTTTTCGTCCTGTGTACTGTGGTGACTGTGCTGATATTCACGGCATTTTACATTATTGTATTCGCTATTACCGCAAGAGAATATTATAAGATTGTCAATTAATGTCCGGGTGTGGTAAAATAAGGACAGTAAAAAGGAGGACATGAATCATGACAAAAGCAAACGAAAGAGAAGTTGTTACTGTGGAGCGTGCTAACGGCGGTGCCGGTTTCATTATGAAGGAAGGGCTGCTGAATGAGGAGCAGCTGGGCGAGCACTGCCGTATGTTCAGCCGTGTAACACTGAAACCGGGCTGCGAACTTGGACATCATGAGCATCACGGTGAGACAGAAACTTACTATGTGTTAAGTGGAAAAGGCATGTACGATGACAACGGAAAGGCTGTTCCGATTGAAGCCGGAGATGTAACATTCTGCAAGGACGGCGACGGACACGGAGTAAAGAATAACGGCGATGAAGATCTGGTATTTGTAGCCCTGATCCTGAAAAAATAAGAATGGAAAAGATCAGTGCAGTTATTTTGTGCGGGGGAAAAAGTTCCCGGATGGGAACGGATAAAGCCAATCTGCTGATAGGAGAAGAAACTTTTTTGGAGCATATACAGAAGAATCTTGCCGGCGCCGGCGAGGTTCTTCTTTCCGTGGAAACAGAAACGGATTACCCAAAAAACGAGATCAGACATATTGAAGATATTTATAAAGAATGCGGGCCTATGGCCGGCATTCATGCGGTTTTGTGCTCCTGCAGATATCCGTTGCTCTTTACGGCAGCCTGTGATATGCCCTGCATAGATTGGGAAATGGCGGAAGAGCTGTATGGGATCATGAAGGCTGCAGAAGAAGATACAGATGCGGTGATTCCTGTTGGAACAGATG